>NZ_JBMKIF010000013.1:0-131077 GCF_049238025.1 Enterobacter cloacae complex sp. IR5458 | reverse complement strand
AGCGCCGATGGTAGTGTGGGGTCTCCCCATGTGAGAGTAGGGAACTGCCAGGCATCAAACAAGAAGAACCCCGTACCGTAAGGTGCGGGGTTTTTTGCTTTGGGTTTTATTCCTCTCCTTGAAACTTTCTCACCTTCCTCTTGCAGACTCGACATTCAGGCCGGATCTCGGTATTGTTAGCTGTCTGGATGTCTAAACGTTTATACGTATGCTTTGAGGATTCAACGATATGCCGATTCGGGTGCAGGACGAGCTACCAGCCGTCAATTTCTTACGTGAAGAGAACGTCTTTGTGATGACGGCTTCACGCGCAACAGTTCAGGAAATTCGCCCGCTGAAGGTTCTTATTCTCAACCTGATGCCGAAAAAGATTGAAACAGAGAATCAGTTCCTGCGTCTGCTTTCAAACTCTCCGCTGCAGGTCGATATTCAGCTGCTGCGGATCGATGCGCGCGAGTCACGCAACACGCCTTCTGAGCACCTGAACAACTTTTACTGTAACTTCGATGACATTCAGGGTGAAAACTTCGACGGCCTGATTGTGACCGGCGCACCGCTCGGTCTGGTTGAATTTAACGATGTTGCCTACTGGCCGCAGATCAAACAGGTCCTGGAGTGGGCAAAAGATCACGTCACGTCCACCTTGTTTGTTTGTTGGGCGGTACAGGCGGCACTGAATATTCTTTATGGTATCCCTAAACAAACCCGCACTGAAAAGCTCTCCGGCGTATACGAACACCACATTCTTCATCCACATGCTCTGCTGACGCGCGGGTTTGATGATTCGTTTCTGGCGCCGCATTCGCGCTATGCCGATTTCCCGGCGCAGCTGATCCGTGATTACACCGATCTGGAGATCCTGGCCGAAACGGAAGATGGGGATGCATACCTGTTTGCCAGCAAAGATAAGCGCATTGCCTTTGTAACCGGGCATCCTGAATACGATCCGCATACCCTCGCGTCAGAGTATTTCCGTGATGTCGAAGCGGGTCTTAATCCGGATGTGCCGTACAACTATTTCCCGAAAAACGATCCACAAAACAAACCGAGAGCAACCTGGCGCAGCCACGGGAATTTGCTTTTTACAAACTGGCTCAACTATTACGTCTACCAAATCACGCCATACGATCTGCGACACATGAATCCGACGCTAGAGTAATCTTCTGCATTAAACGATCCTAAAGCGTTTCAGCTGTTCGCATCAGGCACCTTCGGGTGCCTTTTTTATTTCCGAAATTCTACTCAACATTGGGGAAAACTTTAATTTCATACTGATCAAGGAGTTAACGTTATAAATTAAATAAAATGGAAATTGTTTTTGATTTTGGAAAAAATAGAGATAGTCTTAATTCTGCTGAGCGAAAACTACACAACGATCTTTCGTTCGCATCGGGGGCGTGATTTTGGATCTTTGATGAGGAGCAGAGTAATGACTCAACAGGCAACGACGGTCGACGAACTGGCCTTTACCCAGCCGCATGGTGAGCAAGAACAGCAAATATTGACGGCAGAGGCGGTCGAATTTCTGACTGAACTGGTGACCCGCTTTACGCCGCAGCGCAATAAGCTGCTGGCAGCACGCATTCACCAGCAGCAGGAAATTGACGATGGCAAGTTGCCTGGGTTTATTTCGGAAACCGCTTCCATTCGCCGTGGTGAGTGGAAAATTCGTGGTATTCCTGAAGATTTACAGGATCGCCGCGTTGAGATCACCGGTCCGGTAGAACGCAAAATGGTGATCAACGCCATGAACGCGAACGTTAAAGTCTTTATGGCTGATTTTGAAGACTCGCTGGCACCGGACTGGCGTAAGGTTATCGAGGGGCAAATCAACCTGCGCGACGCCGTGAACGGCACCATCAGCTATACCAACGAAGCCGGGAAAATCTATCAACTTAAACCGAATCCGGCGGTGCTGATCTGTCGCGTACGCGGTCTCCATCTGCCTGAAAAACACGTCACCTGGCGTGGGGAAGCCATTCCCGGCAGCCTGTTTGATTTCGCGCTCTATTTCTTCCACAACCACAAAAACCTGCTGGCAAAAGGCAGCGGCCCCTATTTCTATCTGCCAAAAACGCAGGCTTGGCAGGAAGCGGCGTGGTGGAGTGAGGTGTTCAGTTATGCAGAAGATCGTTTCAACCTGCCACGTGGCACCATCAAAGCCACCCTGTTGATTGAAACGCTGCCTGCGGTTTTCCAGATGAACGAAATTCTGCATGCCCTGCGTGACCACATCGTCGGCCTGAACTGTGGGCGTTGGGACTATATCTTCAGCTATATCAAAACCCTGAAAAATTATCCCGATCGTGTACTGCCCGATCGTCAGGTCGTCACTATGGATAAGCCGTTCCTGAGCGCCTACTCGCGCCTGCTGATCAAAACCTGCCACAAGCGCGGTGCCTTTGCGATGGGCGGCATGGCGGCATTTATTCCGAGCAAAGACGCGGAGCGTAACAATCAGGTGCTCAACAAAGTGAAGGCCGATAAAGAGCTTGAAGCGCGTAACGGTCATGACGGAACGTGGATCGCCCATCCGGGCCTCGCAGACACGGCAATGGAAGTCTTTAACCGCGTACTCGGTGACAATAAAAATCAGCTCTTTGTTACGCGCGAAGAGGATGCGCCAACGGCTGAAGAACAGCTGCTGGCACCGTGTGCAGGTGAACGTACGGAAGAGGGCATGCGCGCCAACATTCGCGTTGCGGTGCAGTACATCGAAGCGTGGATCTCCGGCAACGGCTGCGTGCCGATCTACGGCCTGATGGAAGATGCCGCCACGGCGGAAATCTCCCGCACCTCTATCTGGCAATGGATCCATCATCAAAAAACGCTCAGCAACGGCAAGCCGGTGACCAAAGCCCTGTTCCGCCAGATGCTGGCCGAAGAAATGCGGGTGATCCAGGACGAGTTGGGCGAACACCGATTCAGCAGCGGACGTTTTGACGATGCTGCACGCCTGATGGAACAAATCACCACCTCAGATGACTTAATCGACTTCCTGACCCTGCCGGGCTACCGCTTCCTGGCGTAACTCACCACATAACAATATGGAGCATCTGCACATGAAAACCCGTACCCAACAAATCGAAGAACTGAAGAAAGAATGGACACAACCGCGCTGGGAAGGCATTCGTCGTCCGTACAGCGCGGAAGAAGTGGTGAAATTACGCGGCTCGGTCAATCCGGAATGCACGCTGGCGCAAAATGGCGCGGCGAAAATGTGGAAGCTGCTGCACGGTGGTTCCAAAAAGGGTTATATCAATAGCCTCGGGGCGTTGACCGGCGGTCAGGCACTGCAGCAGGCGAAGGCCGGTATTGAGGCTGTCTATCTTTCCGGCTGGCAGGTTGCGGCGGATGCCAACCTGGCATCCAGTATGTATCCGGATCAGTCCCTCTACCCGGCGAACTCCGTGCCGTCGGTGGTTGATCGAATCAACAACACCTTCCGCCGTGCGGATCAGATCCAGTGGGCGGCAGGCATCGAACCCAACGATCCGCGCTTTATTGACTACTTCCTGCCGATCGTCGCGGATGCGGAAGCGGGTTTCGGCGGCGTGCTGAACGCGTTCGAGCTGATGAAATCAATGATTGAGGCCGGTGCAGCGGCAGTTCACTTCGAAGATCAGCTGGCATCGGTGAAGAAGTGCGGACACATGGGCGGTAAGGTGTTGGTTCCGACCCAGGAAGCGATTCAGAAGCTGGTTGCCGCGCGTCTGGCGGCAGACGTGCTCGGCGTGCCGACGCTGGTCATTGCCCGTACCGATGCGGATGCGGCTGACCTGATCACCTCTGACTGCGATCCGTACGACAGCGAGTTCATCACCGGTGAGCGCACCAGTGAAGGGTTCTATCGTACCCATGCAGGCATCGAACAGGCGATCAGCCGTGGCCTGGCGTATGCCCCTTACGCCGACCTGGTCTGGTGTGAAACCTCCACGCCGGATCTGGCGCTGGCAAAACGTTTTGCCGATGCCATTCATGCGAAATATCCGGGCAAACTGCTGGCCTATAACTGCTCGCCCTCCTTCAACTGGCAGAAGAATCTGGATGATAAAACCATCGCCAGCTTCCAGCAGCAGCTTTCTGACATGGGCTACAAGTACCAGTTCATTACCCTGGCGGGTATCCACAGCATGTGGTTCAACATGTTCGACCTTGCACATGCTTATGCGCAGGGTGAAGGCATGAAACACTACGTCGAGAAGGTTCAGCAGCCAGAATTCGCCGCCGGAAAAGAGGGTTATACCTTCGTTTCTCACCAGCAGGAAGTGGGTACGGGCTACTTCGACAACGTGACCACCATCATTCAGGGCGGTGCCTCCTCCGTCACCGCCTTAACGGGATCAACCGAAGAAGCACAGTTCTAATCGTTTCCCCCTCTCCCCCCTCGGGGAGAGGGTTGGGGTGAGGGGGAATATATGTCGCGTGGCCTGGAATTACTGATTGCTCAAACTATTTTGCAGGGCTTCGATGCCCAGTATGGTCGTTTTCTTGAAGTGACATCCGGTGCGCAACAGCGCTTCGAACATGCAGACTGGCATGCGGTTCAGCAGGCCATGAAGCAGCGTATTCACCTTTATGACCACCACGTGGGTCTGGTGGTGGAGCAGTTGCGCTGTATTACCGATGGTAAAAGCCCGGATGCGGACTTTTTACTGCGCGTGAAAGAGCACTACACCCATTTATTACCTGACTACCCGCGCTTCGAGATTGCGGAGAGCTTTTTCAACTCCGTCTATTGCCGGTTATTTGACCACCGCTCATTATCTCCTGAGCGGTTATTTATCTTCAGCTCTCAGCCTGAACGACGATTTCGTGCTATCCCACGTCCGCTGGCGAAAGATTTCTTCCCGGAACGCGGGTGGGAGAAGCTTTTGCACCGTGTGCTAACCGATTTGCCGCTGCGTTTGCCCTGGGAGAATAAAACCCGGGATATAGGTTATATCCACACCCACCTGCGCGAAACCTTCGGCGAGGCGTTACTCGGCCGCAGCCACTTGCAGGTTGCCAACGAGCTTTTCTACCGCAATAAAGCCGCCTGGCTGGTAGGAAAACTGGTCACGCCATCGGCCATCGTACCGTTTCTGCTACCCATCCATCGCACAGATGACGGGGAACTGTTTGTCGATACCTGCCTGACCACCAGCGCCGAGGCCAGCATTGTATTTGGCTTCGCCCGCTCCTATTTCATGGTGTACGCACCGTTGCCTGCCGCGCTGGTGGAATGGCTGCGGGAGATCCTGCCGGGCAAAACCACCGCCGAGCTGTATATGGCGATTGGCTGTCAGAAGCACGCTAAAACGGAAAGCTATCGGGAATACCTGCGTTATGTCACCACCGCAGATGAACAGTTTATCGAAGCGCCCGGCATTCGCGGCATGGTGATGCTGGTATTTACGCTTCCGGGGTTCGACCGCGTATTTAAGGTCATTAAAGACCGCTTCGCGCCGCAGAAAGAGATGACCGCCGCGCACGTCCGTGCCTGCTATCAGCTGGTCAAAGAGCATGACCGTGTCGGACGTATGGCGGATACTCAGGAATTCGAAAACTTTGTGCTGGATAAACAACAGATCGACCCGGCGCTGATGGCGCTTTTGCTCAAGGAAGCATCGGGGAAAATCATCGATCTTGGCGACAAAATCGTGATTAGCCATCTTTACATCGAGCGCCGCATGGTGCCGCTGAACATCTGGCTGGAGCAGTCCGAGGGTCAGGCGCTGCGCGATGCTATAGAAGAATACGGTAACGCGATTCGCCAGCTTGCCGCAGCCAATATTTTTCCGGGCGATATGCTGTTTAAAAACTTCGGCGTCACGCGCCACGGGCGAGTGGTGTTTTATGATTACGACGAGATTTGTTACATGACCGAAGTGAATTTCCGCGATATCCCGCCGCCTCGTTACCCGGAAGATGAACTGTCTGGTGAACCGTGGTACAGCGTTTCGCCGGGCGATGTCTTTCCCGAAGAGTTTCGCCACTGGCTGTGCGCCGACCCGCGCATCGGGCCGCTATTTGAAGAGATGCACGCCGACCTTTTTCGTGCCAGCTACTGGCGTGGGCTGCAAACGCGGATCAAAAACGGGCATGTGGAAGATGTGTACGCTTACCGCCGCAAGCAGCGGTTTTGCATCCGGTTTAACGAATCCCACCATACGCCAGCGTCACCTCTTTCGCCGCCTTAATCACCAGCGCACCTAACTCGGTAACGCGGTCGTCGGTCATGCGCGAAATCGGCCCGGAGATAGAGATGGCGGCAAACGGCTCGCGGTGCTCGTCAAAGATACAGGCCGCGATACAGCGCAGACCCAAAGCATGTTCTTCATCATCAAATGAATAGCCACGCTTGCGGGTTAACGCCAGATCCTCTTTCAGATGCACCGGCGAAACCAGCGTGGCATGGGTATAGGCGTGCAGCCCTTTACGATGCAGCAGCACTGTCACCTGATCTTCGCTGAGCTGAGACAGAAACGCTTTTCCTGCCCCGGACGCATGCATCGGCAGCTTACCGCCAATCGGCGCGGACATACGCATCAGCTGCGTGCACTGCACCTGATCGATAATGATTGCCTGATGATCGCTCTGATCAAGCACCGCCAGGTTTACCGTCTCGCCGGAATCTTCCATCAGCTTGCGCAGAATCGGATGCACAATCGCCAGCAGATTGCGGCTTTGCAGGAAGCTGCTGCCAACGATAAAGGCATGTGCGCCCACCGCCCAGTGTCCCAACTCGCCGACCTGGCGGACAAAGCCCAGCTGCTGCATAGTGGTCAGCAGGCGGTGCGTGGTGGAGTTCGGCAGGCCAGCCTGCTGGGCCAGCTCCGTCAGGGCCACGCTGCTGTGCGACTCGGCTATCCACTCCAGCAGCTTCAGACCGCGCGTGAGCGATTGAACCTGTCCGCCGGGTTGGGCGGCGGTAGTGGCAGCAGGTTTTCTGCCGCGTTTGGCGGGAACGGTCGCGACCATGACGATCTCCTTTTTCTGTATCGTGGAAATCATTTTCGTTTTATTTGGTGATTTTGCAACCTTTATCCTGACTGATCGGAGGAGTGATGGTGAACATGTCTCATGTTACTGCTGTGTGACTTTTCCACCCTGCGAGATTGTGCCAGTATGGAACGCAGCCTTTTGGCCTTGTTGAGCGTTGTCGGGAGCAAGTGTGAGCAGCAAAGTAGAGCAACTGCGTGCGCAGTTAAATGAACGAATTCTGGTGCTGGACGGCGGCATGGGCACGATGATCCAGGGCTATCGTCTGAGTGAAGACGATTTCCGCGGCGAACGCTTCGCTGACTGGCCTTGCGATCTGAAAGGTAACAACGACCTGCTGGTGCTCAGCAAGCCGTCCGTCATTAAGGATATCCACAATGCCTACTTCGAGGCAGGGGCGGATATCGTTGAAACCAACACCTTTAACTCGACAACCATCGCCATGGCGGATTACCAGATGGAATCCCTGTCGGCGGAGATCAACTTTGAGGCGGCTAAACTGGCTCGTGCCTGCGCAGATGAATGGACTGCCCGCACGCCGGACAAACCGCGCTACGTTGCCGGGGTGCTTGGCCCAACCAACCGCACCGCATCAATCTCACCGGACGTCAACGACCCGGCATTTCGTAATATCACCTTTGACCAGCTGGTCGCTGCCTACCGTGAATCGACCAAAGCGCTGGTGGAAGGCGGTTCCGACCTGATCCTGATTGAAACGGTTTTCGACACCCTCAACGCCAAAGCCGCGATTTACGCGGTGAAAGAGGAGTTCGAGGCACTGGGCGTTGACCTGCCGATCATGATTTCCGGCACCATCACCGACGCTTCCGGCCGTACCCTGTCCGGCCAGACCACAGAAGCGTTTTATAACTCCCTGCGCCACGCGGAAGCGCTCTCCTTTGGCCTGAACTGTGCTCTGGGGCCAGATGAACTGCGCCAGTACGTGCAGGAGTTATCGCGCATCGCAGAATGCTATGTCACCGCGCACCCGAACGCCGGTCTGCCCAATGCCTTTGGTGAATACGATCTGGATGCCGACACCATGGCGGCGCAAATCCGCGAGTGGGCTGAATCTGGCTTCCTGAACATTGTTGGCGGCTGCTGCGGCACCACGCCGGAACACATTGCCGCCATGAGCAACGCCGTGGCCGGGCTGCCGCCGCGTAAGCTGCCTGAGCTTCCCGTTGCCTGTCGTCTTTCTGGTCTCGAGCCGTTGACCATTGGTGACGACAGCCTGTTTGTGAACGTGGGTGAGCGGACTAACGTTACCGGTTCCGCGAAGTTCAAACGTCTGATCAAAGAAGAGAAATACAGCGAAGCGCTGGACGTCGCCCGCCAGCAGGTGGAAAGCGGCGCACAGATTATTGATATCAACATGGACGAGGGGATGCTCGACGCCGAAGCGGCGATGGTGCGTTTCCTCAATCTGATTGCCGGCGAGCCGGACATTGCCCGCGTGCCGATCATGATCGACTCCTCCAAATGGGAAGTCATCGAAAAAGGGCTGAAGTGCATTCAGGGTAAAGGCATCGTCAACTCTATCTCGATGAAAGAGGGCGTTGATATCTTTATCCACCACGCGAAGATGGTCCGCCGCTACGGTGCTGCCGTGGTGGTCATGGCCTTCGACGAAGTGGGCCAGGCGGATACCCGCGAGCGTAAAATTGAGATATGCCGCCGCGCGTACAAGATTTTGACCGAAGAGGTGGGTTTCCCGCCGGAAGACATCATCTTCGACCCGAACATTTTCGCCGTCGCGACCGGGATTGAAGAGCATAACAACTATGCCCAGGACTTTATCGGCGCATGTGAAGACATTAAACGTGAATTGCCGCATGCGTTAATCTCCGGCGGCGTGTCGAACGTGTCGTTCTCGTTCCGCGGCAACGACCCGGTGCGTGAAGCGATCCACGCCGTGTTCCTCTACTACGCCATCCGCAACGGGATGGACATGGGGATCGTAAACGCCGGCCAGCTGGCGATTTACGATGACCTCCCTGCCGAGCTTCGCGACGCGGTAGAAGATGTGATCCTTAACCGTCGCGACGACGCCACCGAGCGCATGCTGGACCTCGCGGAGAAATACCGCGGCAGCAAAACGGATGAATCGGCCAACGTTCAGCAGGCCGAGTGGCGTTCCTGGGACGTGAAAAAGCGTCTGGAATATTCGCTGGTGAAAGGCATCACCGAGTTTATTGAGCAGGACACCGAAGAAGCGCGCCAGCAGGCAGCCCGCCCGATTGAGGTGATCGAAGGCCCGCTGATGGACGGCATGAACGTGGTCGGCGATCTGTTCGGCGAGGGAAAAATGTTCCTGCCGCAGGTGGTGAAATCTGCCCGCGTGATGAAGCAGGCCGTGGCCTATCTGGAGCCGTTTATCGAGGCCAGCAAAGAGAAAGGCTCCAGCAACGGCAAGATGGTCATCGCCACCGTGAAGGGCGACGTGCACGACATCGGCAAGAATATCGTCGGCGTGGTGCTGCAGTGCAATAACTACGAAATTATCGACCTCGGGGTAATGGTCCCGGCGGATAAAATCCTCAAAACCGCGCGTGAGGTGAATGCCGACCTGATTGGCCTTTCCGGGCTGATCACGCCGTCGCTGGACGAGATGGTCAACGTGGCGAAAGAGATGGAGCGTCAGGGCTTCACTATTCCGCTGCTGATTGGCGGAGCGACCACCTCGAAAGCGCATACGGCGGTAAAAATCGAACAGAACTACAGCGGCCCGACGGTCTATGTGCAGAACGCCTCGCGCACCGTAGGCGTGGTGTCCGCGCTGCTCTCCGACACTCAGCGCGATGACTTCGTGGCGCGCACCCGCAAAGAGTACGAAACCGTCCGCATCCAGCACGGTCGTAAGAAACCGCGCACGCCGCCGGTTTCACTTCAGGCGGCGCGCGATAACGATCTGGCGTTTGACTGGTCGAGCTATACCCCGCCAGTTGCGCACCGTCTGGGCGTGCAGGACGTCACCGCCAGCATCGAAACGCTGCGTAACTACATCGACTGGACGCCGTTCTTCATGACCTGGTCGCTGGCGGGCAAATATCCGCGCATCCTCGAGGATGAGGTGGTAGGTGAAGAGGCGAAGCGGTTGTTTAAAGATGCCAATGACATGCTCGACAAGCTGAGTGCAGAGAAATCCCTCAATCCGCGCGGCGTGGTGGGGCTGTTCCCGGCGAACCGCGTGGGTGACGATGTGGAAATCTACCGCGATGAAACCCGCACGCATGTGCTGACCGTGAGCCATCACCTGCGTCAGCAAACGGAGAAAGTGGGCTTCGCTAACTACTGTCTGGCGGATTTCGTCGCACCGAAACTGAGTGGCAAAGCCGACTATATCGGCGCCTTTGCGGTAACCGGCGGACTTGAAGAGGATGCGCTGGCGGAAGCATACGAAGCGCAGCATGATGATTACAACAAAATCATGGTCAAAGCGATTGCCGACCGCCTGGCGGAAGCCTTCGCTGAGTATCTGCATGAGCGCGTACGTAAGGTGTACTGGGGCTACGCGGCCAATGAAAACCTCAGTAACGAGGAGCTGATCCGCGAAAACTACCAGGGCATTCGCCCGGCGCCGGGCTATCCGGCCTGCCCGGAGCACACCGAAAAAGGCACCATCTGGAAACTTCTCGATGTTGAGGCCCATACGGGGATGAAACTCACCGAGTCGTTTGCCATGTGGCCAGGTGCTTCTGTTTCCGGCTGGTATTTCAGCCACCCGGACAGCAAGTACTTTGCCGTGGCGCAGCTACAGCGCGATCAGATCGAAGATTACGCCCTGCGCAAAGGCATGAGCGTGTCAGAAGTCGAGCGCTGGCTGGCGCCTAATCTCGGCTACGACGCCGACTAAAATCACTTTTCCTTACAACAAACAGGGCGCTCATGGGGCGCCCTGTCTCTTTCTTACGTTTAAACCCTTATACTGAACCTAAGGAAAATGAATAACGATAAGGAGGAAAACCTTCCGTGCTGACCCTGTTACATCTGCTCTCCGCAGTCGCACTGCTCGTTTGGGGGACCCATATCGTCCGTACCGGCGTGATGCGCGTCTTTGGTGCTCGTTTACGCACCGTTCTCAGCAGCAGCGTTGAGAAGAAGCCGCTCGCCTTTTGTGCGGGGATAGGCGTCACGGCGCTGGTTCAGAGCAGTAATGCCACCACCCTGCTTGTCACCTCCTTTGTGGCACAGGATCTGGTGGCGCTCGCGCCGGCACTGGTGATCGTGCTGGGGGCCGACGTGGGTACCGCGCTGATGGCGCGTATTCTGACGTTCGATCTCTCCTGGCTGTCGCCGCTGCTGATTTTCATTGGCGTCATCTTCTTCCTCGGGCGCAAACAGACGCGTGCCGGGCAGCTTGGGCGCGTGGGGATTGGCCTGGGGCTGATCCTGCTGGCGCTGGAGCTGATTGTGCAGGCGGTCACCCCCATCACCGAGGCCAACGGCGTTCAGGTCATCTTCGCCTCTCTGACCGGTGACATCATGCTGGACGCGCTGATTGGCGCGGTGTTTGCCATCGTCAGCTATTCAAGCCTGGCAGCCGTATTGCTGACGGCCACGCTCACCGCTGCCGGGGCGATCTCCTTCCCGGTGGCGCTATGTCTGGTGATTGGTGCGAACCTGGGGTCTGGCCTGCTGGCAATGCTCAACAACAGTGCCGCCAACGCTGCGGCTCGCCGCGTGGCGCTCGGCAGCCTGCTGTTTAAGCTGGTGGGTAGCCTGATTATCCTGCCGTTTGTGCACCCGCTGGCGAACCTGATGGATAACCTCTCACTGCCGAAAGCGGAGCTGGTGATCTATTTCCACGTTTTCTATAACCTGGTGCGCTGCCTGGCGATGGTGCCTTTTGCGGGGCCGATGGCCCGCTTTTGCGAACGACTCATTCAGGATGAACCGGAGCTGGATGCGCGCCTGAAACCGAAGCATCTGGATACCTCCGCGCTGGATACCCCGGCGCTGGCGCTGGCGAATGCCGCCCGCGAGACGCTACGCATGGGTGATGCGATGGAAACCATGCTCGAAGGGCTGCAGAAGGTGATGCACGGCGAACCGCGCGAAGAGAAAGAGTTGCGCAGGCTGGCGGACGATATCAACGTGCTTTATACCGCCATTAAGCTCTATCTGGCGCGTATTCCGCAGGATGAACTGGCGGAAGAGGAGTCTCGCCGCTGGGCAGAAATCATCGAGATGTCGCTCAACCTGGAGCAAGCCTCCGATATCGTGGAGCGTATGGGGAGTGAGATTGCAGATAAGTCACTGGCAGCACGTCGGGCATTCTCCATTGAGGGCCTGAAGGAGCTGGAAGCGCTCCACGAACAGCTGTTGAGCAACCTGAAGCTGGCGATGCTGGTCTTCTTCTCCAGCGACGTGCCGAGCGCGCGCCGCCTGCGTCGTAACAAGCATCGCTTCCGCATCCTCAACCGTCGCTACTCGCACGCCCACGTTGAGCGTCTTCACCAGCAAAACGTGCAGAGTATCGAGACCAGCTCCCTGCACCTGGGGCTGCTGGGGGACATGAAGCGTCTTAACTCGTTGTTCTGCGCGGTGGCCTATAGCGTGATGGAACAGCCGGATGAAGATGACGAGCGGGACGAGTATTAATTCTCAACATGCTTGAGAGTTAGCTCGAGGCCCAGCGCTTTCATAACCGCCATTGTGGTTTTAAGCGTTGGGTTACCCTTATCACTGAATGACCGATAAAGCTGCTCTCGTGATAAGCCGGTATGCTGTGAAATGCTTGACATTCCTTTGGCTCGCGCGACAACGCCAAGGGCTTTAGCGATATACGTCGAGTCACCTGTTTCTAGTGCATCAGCTATAAATACTGCGATTTCCTCGTCATCTACCAGTGCGTCGGCTGGATCATAAGGTGTTAATTTACTCATGTGCATTACTCCAGCAGAATGAATGTCTTGGCCAGCATTTTTGCCATCAGTATGTCTTTATCCTGGCTGCTTTTATCGCCGCCACTTAACAGCACGATGATGCAATCCCCTATTTGTTTAAAATAGATTCTGTAGCCCGGGCCATAGTGGATTCTTAGTTCACTTATCCCTTCACCCACGGATTTAACGTCGCCCTTTAAGCCATATGACAATCGAAAGAGCCGAGAAGCGATAATGGTTTTCGCTCGCCGATCTTTCAGGTTTTGCTCCCAGCGTCGGAAGGATTCTGTCTGAACGATCTCCTTCATAGTACTCCCTGTGATTTATAAACTACAAACACTTTTGCCTGATGAGCAAAATAAAAGGAGTAAGTAAATGGGTAAATGACAGGTTGCTCAATCCTGAAAGCCTCTCGCAAACTAAAGAACACGTCTCAGTTACCGTCGGCTAATCTTTTTTTCCAGCCCAAACCTAAGGTATATTTCGCCCTTCACAGGAGAAACTATGCTGCCAACTCAATCAACCCGATTAAACAAATACATTAGCGAGAGCGGGATCTGCTCACGTCGCGAGGCTGACCGTTACATTGAACAAGGTAACGTGTTTCTTAACGGCAAACGCGCCACCATCGGCGATCAGGTGGTGCCTGGCGACGTGGTCAAAGTGAATGGTCAGGTCATTGAACCGCGTGATGCAGAAGACCTGGTGTTTATCGCGTTGAATAAACCGGTTGGGATTGTCAGCACCACGGAAGACGGTGAGCGAGACAACATCGTTGATTTCGTGAACCACAGCAGCCGCATCTTCCCGATTGGCCGTCTGGATAAAGATTCGCAGGGGCTGATTTTCCTCACCAACCATGGCGATCTGGTGAACAAAATCCTGCGAGCCGGTAACGACCATGAGAAAGAGTACATCGTTACGGTAAACAAACTGGTAACGGACGAGTTTATCCGCGGGATGAGCGCAGGCGTGCCGATCCTGGGCACGGTGACGAAGAAGTGTAAGGTCAAGAAAGAAGCGCCTTTCGCGTTCCGTATTACCCTGGTACAGGGCCTAAACCGCCAGATCCGCCGCATGTGCGAGTACTTCGGTTATGAAGTGACGAAGCTTGAACGTACACGCATCATGAACGTTAGCCTGTCCGGGATCCCGCTGGGCGAGTGGCGTGACTTGACGGATGACGAGCTGATTGAGCTGTTCAGGCTTATCGAAAACTCGTCGTCAGAAGCGAAGCCGAAGGCTAAGGCGAAGCCGAAAACCCAGGCGATTAAACGCCCGGTGGTGAAGGCGCCGCAGGCGGAAGAGAAAGGGCGAGGCAAGCCGGGTAACGGTAAGCGATTTACCCAGCCGGGTCGTAAAAAGAAAGGGCGCTGATTAGCGCCTTCCACGGGTTGACGTGCTGGCGGACCAGGAGAAGGTCGCCTCTGCATCCGGTTTATAAGCCTGCTCTTTTTTCAGTTTGCGGGCTTTCTTCGCCGCAGCGTCACGTTCCGCCATCAGCTTGTCGATGTACTCTTTTTTCACCTGATTGGTTTCGGCGTTCGTCAGCGTGCGGCCATGTGCAATGCGGGCGCGGTCGAGAAGCGTTTTCAGTTCGCGCTGCTCGGCTTCCGTCATGTCTTTCTGGGTCAAACGTGGTGTAGCCATTGCTGAAGCCTCCTGAGGGGGAGGCTTCAGTGTAAAGCAATTCAATCCTGTTTCACCGCTTCTTTTTTCGTTTGTGCATTAATCGGTTTGCCGGACCAGTAGCCCGCCAGCAGCGAACCTGAAAGATTGTGCCACACCGAGAACAGGGCACCCGGCAGGGCCGCCAGCGGCGAGAAGTAAATTTTGCCAAGCGCCGCCGCCAGACCGGAGTTCTGCATCCCGACTTCAATCGCCAGCGTGCGGCAGGTGGATTCGTCGAAACCAAACAGCTTCCCGCCCCAGTATCCTCCCAGCAGGCCGATGGTGTTATGCAGCACGACTGCGACGATCACCACAAAACCGACGGAAGCAATGTGCGAGGCAGAACCCGCCACCACGGCGCTGATGATGGCCAGAATGCAGACCATCGAAAACGCAGGCAGGTAGGGCTCAACGGCTTTCACCACGCGCGGGAACAGATGGTGAATGACCAGCCCCAGTGCAATCGGGATCACCACAATCTGCAGAATGCTGAGCAGCATCCCCATCACGTCCACCTGAATATGCGCGTCCACGTACAGGCGGGTTAACAGCGGCGTGGCAATCACGCCCACCAGCGTGGAAACGGATGAAATGGTAACGGAGAGGGCTACATCCCCTTTAGCCAGATAGATCATGACGTTAGACGCCGTGCCGCTGGCGACGCTGCCCACCAGCACCATTCCGGCAGAGAGATCCGGCGGCATCTTAAAGGCCATCGCCAGCAGCCACGCCGCGAGCGGCATCACCAGGTAATGCAGGAAGATACCCGCAGCAACCGGAGCCGGGCGCGACAGCACGCGTTTGAAATCGTCGATTTTTAAATGCACGCCCATGCCGAACATAATCAGCATCAGCAGCGTGGCGACCCATGGACCAATACCGGTGAACGTGGCGGGCGTGTAATACGCGAGTACAGAGAGCAGCAGCGCCCATATGGGGAACAGCCGGGTGATAACGGATAACATATTGATTCCTTGCAGTATTGTCGTGTTGTTTTGTTATGAAAAAGCCGGGTCTGTGCCCGGCTTATCGATATTGTTTAACGTGCTAACGAATTTTATTCAAACAAATTCTGATGAAGTTTCTGCACAACCTGCTCAGCCTGATCGGCAGGGACCAGGAAACAAAGGTTGTAGCTGGAGGCACCGTAGCAAATCATGCGGATGTTGAACGGGTCGAGCACACCAAACACCTCTTTGCCCACGCCGCAGGCGCGCGACAGCTTGTTGCCAATGATGGCCACCAGCGCCAGGTTTTCTTCTACTTCCACGCGGCACAGCTCGGACAACTCAATCAGCAGCGACTGCGTCAGCAGGGTATCGCCGGTGGAGGTCGAGCCGGTGGTGTCCAGCGTCAGCGCAATGCTCACTTCGGAGGTGGTGATGAGGTCTACGGAGATATTGTGACGCGCCAGAATGCCAAACACCTCTGCCAGGAAACCGCGGGAGTGGAGCATATTGTGGCTATGCAGCGTCACCAGCGTCTGGCGACGGCGCAGAGCCAGCGCACGGAACAGCGGTGGGTTTTCCGTTTTCTTGCAAACCAGCGTGCCGCCCGCTTTAGGATCTTTACTGGAGCCCACGAAGACCGGAATATCGCTGCGCACGGCAGGCAGCAGCGTAGCCGGGTGTAGCACCTTCGCGCCGAAGGTGGCCATTTCCGCCGCTTCTTCAAACGCGATCACATCAATACGTTTCGCCGCGGAAACCACGCGCGGGTCGGTGGTGTAGATACCCGGCACGTCAGTCCAGATATCCACACGGGTGGCATGCAGAGCTTCACCCAGCAGAGCCGCGGTATAGTCGCTGCCGCCACGGCCCAGCGTCGTCGTGCGACCTTTGGCTTCGCTGCCGATAAAGCCCTGGGTGACCACCATGCCTTCAGCCAGGCGCGGGGCCAGTTGCTGGTTGGTGAGCTCAGCCAGCATCTCAACGTCCGGTTCAGCGCGGCCAAAACGGTCACTGGTGCGCATCACTTTACGCACGTCAAACCACTGCGCCTGAACGTTACGTTCGCGCATGATTTCAACAAACAGCAGGGTAGACATCAATTCACCGTGGCTGACCAGTTCATCGGTCAGGGCGGTGGAGGTGGCCAGAGACGCTGCTTCTGCCAGGGTGGTGATATTTTCCAGCAGGCGTTCCACTTCTTCACGGATCACGTTTGGATTTTGCAGACGCTCAAGGATGTCGAACTGAATTTTGCGCAGTGCATCCAGCTTCACGAAACGTTCTGTCGCTTCCAGTCCTTCAGACAGAGAAACCAGCAGGTTCGTCACGCCAGCGGATGCGGAGAGCACCACCAGGCGGGTATTCGGATCGGCCAGCACCACATCGGCGCTGCGGTTCATGGCATCGTAGTCGGCCACACTGGTGCCGCCAAACTTGGCGACCACAAAACTCGTCATAACAACCTCGTGTCAGGGAATGAATAAGCGACCTTGGCACAAGAGTGAAACGAAAACAGGTGCAGGCGCAAAATACGGCCCTATAAATAAAATGCGGGGGAGGTCCTGTCAATGCTGGGATTATGCGGATTTTTTATGGGGGGGTACCCCTGAGAAACAGGACTTATAACAGGGCCATATTTTATGCTCCGTTTTACCCCCTTTTGACCGACAATTCGCCGCCCGGGAGGGCACTTCAGCAGCTATACTTTTCGGGTCTTTTCACCTGTGTTTGATGCAGGCCAGGGCAATGGCATAAAAACCATCACAATTTTTATTTGCAGGCGCTACAATCGACCGCAGTCACAATTCTCAAATCAGAAGAGTATTGCTAATGAAAAACATCAACCCAACGCAGACCGCTGCCTGGCAGGCACTCCAGAAACATTTTGATGAAATGAAAGACGTCACCATCGCGGATCTGTTCGAGAAAGATGCCGATCGTTTCGCTAAGTTCTCCGCGACCTTCGACGACCTGATGCTGGTGGATTTTTCCAAAAACCGCATTACCGAAGAGACGCTGGCAAAGCTGCAGGATCTGGCAAAAGAGACTCAGCTTGCCGACGCTATCAAGTCCATGTTCTCCGGCGAGAAAATCAACCGCACCGAAGACCGTGCTGTGCTGCACGTGGCCCTGCGTAACCGTAGCAATACGCCAATCATCGTTGACGGCAAAGATGTGATGCCGGAAGTGAACGCGGTGCTGGAAAAGATGAAAGCTTTCTCCGAAGCGATCATCTCCGGTAGCTGGAAAGGCTATACCGGTAAAGCGATCACCGACGTGGTAAACATCGGCATCGGCGGTTCTGACCTGGGTCCGTTCATGGTGACCGAAGCGCTGCGTCCGTACAAAAACCACCTCAACATGCATTTCGTGTCTAACGTCGATGGTACTCACATCGCCGAAGTGCTGAAGAACGTGAACCCGGAAACCACCCTGTTCCTGGTGGCGTCTAAAACCTTCACCACCCAGGAAACCATGACCAACGCCCACAGCGCGCGTGACTGGTTCCTGAAAACCGCGGGCGACAACAAGCACGTGGCGAAACACTTTGCGGCGCTGTCCACCAATGGTAAAGCGGTTGGCGAGTTCGGTATCGACACCGCGAACATGTTCGAGTTCTGGGACTGGGTTGGCGGCCGTTACTCTCTGTGGTCTGCCATCGGTTTGTCCATCATTCTGTCCGTAGGCTTCGATAACTTCGTTGAACTGCTCTCCGGCGCGCACGCGATGGATAAACACTTCTCCACCACCGCACCTGAGAAAAACCTGCCGGTGCTGCTGGCGCTGATTGGTATCTGGTACAACAACTTCTTTGGCGCTGAAACCGAAGCGATCCTGCCGTACGACCAGTACATGCATCGCTTTGCGGCCTACTTCCAGCAGGGCAATATGGAATCCAACGGTAAGTACGTTGACCGTAACGGCAACGCGGTGGATTACCAGACGGGTCCAATCATCTGGGGTGAGCCGGGCACTAACGGCCAGCACGCGTTCTACCAGCTGATCCACCAGGGAACCAAAATGGTACCGTGCGATTTCATCGCCCCGGCTATTACCCATAACCCGCTGTCTGACCACCATCCAAAACTGCTGTCTAACTTCTTCGCCCAGACTGAAGCGCTGGCGTTCGGTAAATCCCGCGAGGTGGTTGAGCAGGAGTATCGCGATCAGGGTAAAGATCCGGCCACGCTGGACCACGTTGTGCCGTTCAAAGTGTTTGAAGGCAACCGCCCAACCAACTCCATCCTGCTGCGTGAAATCACCCCGTTCAGCCTGGGGGCGCTGATTGCGCTGTACGAGCACAAGATCTTTACTCAGGGTGCCATCCTGAACATCTTCACCTTTGACCAGTGGGGCGTTGAACTGGGCAAACAGCTTGCAAACCGCATTCTGCCAGAGCTGGGTGACGATAAAGCGATCACCAGCCACGACAGCTCGACCAATGGTTTGATTAACCGCTATAAAGCTTGGCGCGCGTAATTAAAACATCATGAAAATGTGCCGGCGAAATGCCGGCATTTTTTTATCGGATAATTCCTGATGTCTGTTAGTTAACTCAAATTCTGGATGTGAGTTTAATCCGAAAAAGACGGTTAACCCGTTAATTGCTGCGGTTTATTTTAAGAAAATACGTAGAAGTAAGATAATGGGCTTATATTATAAATTATTGATTTTTAGTGATTATATATTTTAATTATTTGCTTTTCATTTCGATTTTATCCATTAGTCCGAAAACCCATTCCCTATTTCCCCTCACGGTAATCCCGCTGCTTTAGTTGTGTATACTCGATTCCGCCTGAATTTCTTTTCGGGCAAATCTCCATTCATTCATTGAAGGGAAATTGTTATGAAGAAAGTACTGTATGGCATTTTTGCCATATCTGCACTTGCGGCGACATCTGTCTATGCAGCTCCGGTCCAGGTCGGGGAAGCAGCAGGGTCGGCAGCGACGTCTGCGTCTGCGGGAAGCTCTACCGCAGCCAGCACCAGCGCCGTAAGTTCAGCCGTGGGTGTCGCGCTGGCGGCAACCGGTGGCGGTGATGGCTCCAATACCGGAACCACGACCACTACGACAACCAGCACCCAGTAAGACCGGGTGTTTTAATCATAACCACACTTCGGTGTGGTTATTTCGCCCCTTCGGAGAAGAGTCGTGAAGCGACCTGCAATCATTCTGATTTGCCTGCTGTTGCAGGCGTGCTCAGCCACCACCAAAGGGCTGGGTCATTCACTGTGGGACAGCCTGTTCGGTACGCCGGGCGTGCAATTGACCGATGACGAACTTCAGAACATGCCCTACGCCAGCCAGTACATGCAGCTTAATGATGGCCCGCAACTGTTTGTGGTGCTCGCTTTCGATGAAAACGGGCAGCAGAAATGGGTGACGCAGGATCAGGCCACCATCGTGACGCAGCATGGCCGTATCGTGAAAACCCTGCTCGGGGGCGACAACCTGCTTGAGGTGAACAATATCGCGGCCGATCCGCTGATCAAGCCGAACCAGATTACCGACGGCGCTGGCTGGACGCGCACGATGGGCTGGACTGAACACAAGCAGGTGCGTTACGCCACGGCGCATTCCACCTTCCGCTGGGATGGCACCGACAGTGTGAAAGTAGGGAGCGATGAAACCCAGGTACGCGTGCTGGATGAAGAGGTAACAACCGACCAGGCCACCTGGCATAACCGCTTCTGGATCGACGAGGAAGGGCAAATCCGTCAGTCCCTGCAGTATCTCGGTGCCGGTTTCTTCCCGGTGAAAACCACGCTGATCAAGGCCGCAAAATCATGAAAACAATTATCCGCGTTGCGCTAATTGCGAGCCTTGCAACCCCTGCGGCATGGTCTGCAGGAACGGTGAAGGTCTACACGGCGGACAACGAGAAACCCAAAACGTTAACCAACGCTGAACATCTGCTCGATCTCGTCGGGCAGCCGAGGCTTGCCAACAGCTGGTGGCCGGGGGCGGTGATCGGCGAGCGTCAGGCAACGATTAAGGCAGAGCAAGAACATCTTGCACTGCTTGCCCGTCTGACAGGTCTGGCGGCGCAGGAAGACGGTGACGATGCCGCAGCAATCAATAGCATTCGCCAGCAGCTTCAGGCGCTGAAGGTGACTGGCCGCCAGAAGGTGAATCTTGATCCCGATGAAGTACGCGTCACGGAAAAGGGCAACCCAACCCTTGAAGGGGAGTACACCCTCTGGCTGCCCGTAAAACCGACGACGGTGACCGTGATGGGGCTTGTCAGCAGCCCGGGTAAAAAGCCCTTTACGCCAGGTCGCGACGTGGTGAGCTATCTCGACGAGCAAAGCCTGCTGAGCGGTGCCGATAACAGCTACGCCTGGGTCGTTTACCCTGACGGGCACACGCAAAAAGCGCCGGTAGCTTACTGGAATAAACGCCATATCGAGCCCATGCCTGGCAGCATCATTTTTGTCGGTTTTGCCGACCATTTCTGGACGAAGGCATATGACGGGCTTAACGCCGATATCCTTCACTCCCTGACACAGCGGATACCGGAAGAATGAAAAAAACCTATCTCTACAGCATGCTGGCGCTCTGTGTAAGCGCCGCCTGTCATGCAGAAACGTATCCGGCACCCATTGGCCCGTCTCAGTCAGACTTCGGCGGCGTCGGTTTACTGCAAACGCCCACCGCGCGCATGGCGCGTGAAGGGGAAATCAGTCTGAACTACCGCGATAACGACCAGTACCGCTACTATTCCGCCTCGGTACAGCTTTTCCCGTGGCTTGAAACCACGCTGCGCTACACCGATGTGCGAACGAAACAGTACAGCAGCGTCGAGGCGTTCTCTGGCGACCAGACTTACAAAGATAAAGCCTTCGACCTCAAGCTGCGCCTGTGGGAAGAGAGCTACTGGATGCCGCAGGTGTCCGTGGGGGCCAAAGATATCGGCGGGACCGGCCTGTTTGATGCGGAATACATTGTGGCCAGCAAGGCCTGGGGGCCGTTCGACTTCTCGCTTGGCCTGGGATGGGGCTATCTCGGTACCAGCGGTAACGTCAAAAACCCGTTCTGCACCTACAGCGATAAATATTGCTACCGCGATAACAGTTACCAGAAAGCGGGTTCCATCAACGGCGACCAGATGTTCCATGGCCCGGCCTCGCTGTTCGGTGGCGTGGAATACCAGACCCCCTGGCAGCCATTGCGCCTGAAGCTGGAGTACGAAGGAAACGACTACTCTCAGGATTTCGCCGGGAAGATTGAGCAGAAGAGCAAGTTTAACGTCGGCGCCATTTATCGCGTCACCGACTGGGCCGACGTTAACCTCAGCTACGAGCGCGGTAATACCGTGATGTTTGGTTTCACGCTGCGCACCAACTTTAACGACATGCGGCCACACTACAATGATAACGCGCGGCCAGCCTACCAGCCGGAGCCGCAGGATGCGATTCTGCAGCACTCCGTGGTGGCAAATCAGCTGACGCTGCTGAAATACAATGCCGGTCTGGCGGATCCGAAGATTCAGACCAAGGGCGACACGCTTTACGTCACTGGCGAGCAGGTGAAATACCGCGACTCGCGGGAAGGGATCGAACGCGCCAACCGGATCGTCATGAACGATCTCCCGGACGGGATCCGCACGATCCGCGTGACCGAGAACCGCCTGAACCTGCCGCAGGTGACGACGGAAACGGACGTTGCCAGCCTCAAGCGCCATCTCGAAGGCGAGCCGCTCGGGCATGAAACCGAGCTGGTGCAAAAACGCGTTGAGCCGGTCGTGCCAGACACCACCGAGCAAGGCTGGTATATCGACAAGTCGCGCTTTGATTTCCATATCGATCCGGTGCTGAACCAGTCCGTTGGCGGACCGGAAAACTTCTACATGTATCAGCTGGGCGCAATGGCGACGGCAGATCTGTGGGTCACCGACCATCTGCTGACTACCGGTAGCCTGTTCGGCAATATCGCCAACAACTACGACAAATTTAACTACACCAACCCGCCGAACGATTCAAAACTGCCGCGCGTAAGAACTCGCGTTCGTGAATACGTGCAGAACGATGTCTACGTGAATAACCTGCAGGCCAACTACTTCCAGTACTTCGGCAACGGTTTCTACGGCCAGGTGTACGGCGGATATCTGGAAACCATGTTCGGTGGCGCAGGGGCAGAGGTGCTTTACCGTCCTGTCGACAGCAACTGGGCATTTGGGATTGATGCTAACTACGTGAAACAGCGTGACTGGCGCAGCGCGCAGGACATGATGAAGTTCACCGACTACAGCGTCAAAACGGGCCATCTGACCGCCTACTGGACACCATCATTCGCGCAGGACGTACTGGTGAAAGCCAGCGTCGGCCAGTATCTGGCGGGCGACAAGGGTGGCACGCTGGATATCTCCAAACATTTCGACAGCGGCGTCGTGGTGGGCGGTTATGCCACCATCACCAACGTCTCGCCGGACGAGTACGGGGAAGGGGACTTCACTAAAGGGGTCTATGTGTCGATTCCGCTGGATCTCTTCTCGTCAGGCCCAACCCGCAGCCGTGCGGCAGTGGGCTGGACACCGCTGACGCGCGACGGGGGCCAGCAGCTTGGGCGTAAGTTCCAGCTGTATGACATGACCAGCGATAAGAACGTTAACTTCCGTTGATGCTTGTTTGCCCGGTGGCGCTGCGCTTACCGGGCCTACGAGAGTGTTTTTGTAGGCCGGGCAAACGCAGTGCCGACCGGCAAGAATGCTAATGCGGACAAAACATAAACAAAAAATATAGATCCCCGTCACATTTTTGCGTTATACAGGAACCTCGCCCTGGAGAATGAGGTGCTGTATGACATCCCTGACTCGCCCGCGCGTTGAGTTTATCTCAACGATCCTCCAGACCGTGCTAAATCTCGGTCTGCTAAGCCTTGGTCTGATTCTGGTCGTCTTCCTTGGCAAAGAGACGGTGCATCTGGCGGATGTGCTGTTCGCCCCTGAACAAACCAGCAAATATGCGCTGGTGGAAGGCCTGGTGGTCTACTTTCTCTACTTCGAGTTTATTGCCCTGATTGTGAAGTACTTTCAGTCGGGCTTTCACTTCCCGCTGCGCTATTTTGTCTACATTGGGATCACCGCGATTGTGCGGCTGATCATCGTCGATCATAAATCCCCCCTCGACGTGCTGATCTACTCGGCGGCGATCCTGCTGCTGGTGATCACCCTCTGGCTGTGTAACTCGAAGCGGCTGAAACGGGAATAAAAAAATGGCGCTCCGAAGAGCGCCTAACAACAGTCACAAGTTGGGTCAATACAATACGTCTAAAGTTGAGGGTTGCAGTGGCATAACAAATGAAACTTAACCTTTCACACCGCCCGCCGTCAGGCCGTTAACCAGCCAGCGCTGGGCCAGTAGGAACACCACGGTAATCGGGATGGCAGAGAGTACAGCCGCCGCAGCAAAGTCGCCCCACAGGTAGTTTTGCGGGTTGAGGTATTGCTGCATACCCACGGCCAGGGTGTAACTGTTCACGTCGCGCAGTAACAGAGAGGCGACCGGTACTTCGGTGATCGCAGCGATAAACGACAGGATAAACACCACCGCCAGGATAGGTACCGACAGCGGCAGCAGCACCAGACGGAAGGCCTGCCACGGAGTAGCGCCATCCAGCGCGGCCGCCTCTTCCAGCGAACCGTCGATGGTTTCGAAATACCCTTTGATGGTCCACACATGCAGGGCGATACCGCCAAGATAGGCGAAGATCACGCCGCCGTGGGTGTTCAGGCCGATAAACGGCACGTACTGACCCAGACGGTCAAACAGGGCATACAACGCGACCAGCGACAGCACGGCCGGGAACATCTGGAAAATGAGCATGCCTTTCAGCAGCGTCGCTTTGCCCGGGAAACGCATACGGGCGAAGGCGTAAGCACAGGTGGTGGAGAGCGTGACAATACCGATTGCGGTAATGGTCGCCACTTTCACCGAGTTCCACAGCCACAGCAGCACCGGGAACGGCGGAGGAGTTACGCGTCCATCCGCATGCTCCACGCTGAAGCCCAGCGCTAGCTTCCAGTGCTCCCAGGAGATTTCGTCCGGGATGAGACTCCCGGTCGCGAAGTTACCCGAACGCAGGGAGATAGCGATAACCATCAGCAGCGGGAACATGATTGCCGCGATGAAAATCAGCAGGCCTAAGTGTGTCGCCAGGAGGCGCAATTTCTGAGATTTGGGTTGTACCATAGCCATGATCGATGCCCTCCTTAGTCAAATTTCATACGTGTGGCTTTCAGGTTCACAATCGCCAGGGCACCAACCAGCAGGAAGATCAGGGTGGCAATGGCTGCTGCCAGACCGAAGTCCTGTCCGCCGCCGCCTTCGAAGGCGATACGGTAGGTGTAGCTCACAAGCAGGTCGGTATAGCCTGCCGGCGTAGTGGTGCCGAGACGGTCCGGGCCACCGTTGGTCAACAGCTGAATCAGCACGAAGTTGTTAAAGTTAAAGGCAAAGCTGGCGATCATCAGCGGGGTCAGCGGCTTAATGAGCAGCGGCAGCGTAATTTTAAAGAAGTTCTGGAACGGACCCGCGCCGTCCATCGCTGAAGCTTCGTACAGATCGTCCGGGATAGCCTTCAGCAGGCCCATGCACAGGATCATCATGTACGGGTAGCCCAGCCAGGTGTTCACGATAATAATCATCGAGCGGGCGGTGGTTGGGTCGCTGAACCAGGCCGGTTTGATACCGAACAGCGCGCTCAGCATCATGTTGATTTCACCGAAGCTCTGGTTAAACAGCCCTTTGAAAATCAGAATCGAGATAAACGACGGCACGGCATACGGCAGAATCAGCAGCACGCGGTAAATCGCTTTGCCTTTCAGGGATTCCCACTGCACGAGACAGGCCAGCACCATGCCCACGGCCACGGTCAGGATCACGGTGAGCACCGAGAAAATCACCGTCCAGACGAAGATGGCGAAGAAAGGTTTCTGGATGCCTTCGTCGGTGAACACGCGGGTAAAGTTATCCCAGCCGATGGTAACGGTATAACCCGGGCTGAGTTTGTCATCACCCCATTTGCCGTCGGCAGTAATGGACTGATAGAAACCAATGTCGTTGTTCGGGCGATACTTCACGCCGCTCTGATTGTTAGTCAGCGTGCCGTCTTTTGCCAGGGTATAGAGCGGCTGAGTGCCGGAGAACTGGCGCAGCGAGCTCATGGTCACTTTGCTTTCATCTGGCAGCACGGCGGTGAGCTGGGTCAACGCCTGGCGATTCTGGGTAATGATACGCAGGTTAGCACGTTCACCTTCCGGCAGGGCCGCAGCCTCTTTTAAGGCCAGCTTCTGCTCGCCGCCAAATTTAAACGCGTCGGAAATATAGTTTTTGCCGCTCTCACCGTCAGTGAGCGCTAACTTCCATTCGTCACCCGCAGGATACAGGCCGAAATTAAAGGTTTTTCCCGCCTGATAGGAACGGTCCAGAAGCACCTGTTGGGCGCGTTCCTGCGCAAGCTGGTTGGTGCTGCTGTAGTTGGTGAATGCAATGGCGATGGTACAGATCAGTGGGAACAGGACAAACAGCCCCATCCCGGCCACGCCAGGGTAAACATAGCGCCAGGCATAGGCTTTACGGTTGGCGAAAATATACAGGCCAGCAGAGCTTAAGATCAGCGTCATGATGGCAAAGAGATATTCCCCTTGTACGTACATTAAAACAACAAGGTAACCCACCAGCAGACACAGCAGACCTATCACTGACCATTTCAGCGCGTCGCTTTGCCACCAGTGCTTCTTTTTAATGACATCCATGGGGTTCTTCCTCTACAACGGTGGAAACTTTTCGTCAGGTGGCGCGGCGCTTACCTGACCTACGGATCGTGCCGTAGTCGTAGGGCGGGTAAGCGCACGCGCCACCCGCCGTTTTTCTGCTTACTTAGTAATACGACCCTGCGCATCCTTCAGCGCGGCATCAACAGTCTGACGACCGCTTGCTGCGTTGATGACTGCAGTACGGGTGGCGTACCAGAACGCTGCCATCTGTGGGATGTTCGGCATGATTTCGCCTTTCTGGGCGTTATCCATAGTGGCCGCGATGCGTGGATCTTTCGCCAGCTGATCCTGGAAGGATTTCAGCGCCACGGCGCCCAGCGGTTTATCCTTGTTCACTTCATCCAGACCCTGATCGGTCAGCAGGTAGTTTTCCAGGAACTCTTTCGCCAGCTCTTTGTTCGGGCTGGCGGCGTTGATACCCGCACTCAGCACGCCAACGAACGGTTTAGACGGCTTGCCGTTGAAGGTTGGCAGCAGCGTTACGCCGTAGTTGATTTTGCTCTTATCGATGTTGGTCCAGGCCCACGGACCGTTGATGGTCATCGCGGTTTCGCCTTTGTTGAACGCCGCTTCCGCGATGGAGTAATCGGTATCCGCGTTCATGTGTTTGTTCTTGATCAGGTCAACCAGGAAGGTCAGGCCTTTTTTCGCGCCTGCGTTATCCACGCCCACGTCTTTCACGTCATATTTGCCGTTTTCAAACTTGAACGCGTAACCGCCGTCGGCAGCAATCAGCGGCCAAGTGAAGTACGGCTCTTGCAGGTTGAACATCAGAGCGGATTTACCTTTCGCCTTCAGCTCTTTATCCAGTTTCGGGATCTCTTCCCAGGTTTTCGGTGGGTTTGGTACCAGGTCTTTGTTGTAAATCAGAGACAGGGCTTCAACTGCGATAGGGTAAGCGATCAGCTTGCCGTTGTAGCGAACGGCATCCCAGGTGAACGGGAAGAGTTTGTCCTGGAACGCTTTGTCTGGGGTGACTTCAGCCAGCAGGCCAGACTGCGCGTAGCCGCCGAAACGGTCATGCGCCCAGAAGATGATGTCCGGGCCGTCGCCGGTTGCTGCAACCTGCGGGAATTTCTCTTCCAGTTTGTCCGGATGTTCTACGGTAACTTTGATACCGGTGTCTTTCTCGAATTTTTTGCCCACTTCGGCCAGGCCGTTATAGCCTTTGTCGCCGTTAATCCAGATAACCAGCTTGCCTTCTTCAATTTTGGCGAGCGCCGGTGCGGAAACCATCATTGCTGCAAGGGCGGACAATGCGAAAACGCGTGCGCCAGTCTTGATATTCATATCTGCCATCCTTTTGGTGATGTCTCGTAGTATGACTTCAGTGGTTCAACGTGAATCAGTCTCCTTATTTGACATCCTCTTTCCATCCTCCCAACCCCTACGCCCCACCCCCCGTTTGTGTGATCTCCGTTGCATAAATTTAAGTTATGAGTGCTGGCGCACATAAAAACCCACCGAATTTTGCAGGCGGCTTCACGAATTTCGCCTCAGCCCCCCGGCTGCGGTCGCAGAGCCTGCTCTCTCATCCTCCCGCCTCCTCCCCCATAAAAAAGCCGGGGGGTGGAGGATTCGTGAAAGTTATAGATACCCCATAGTGAACTTATGTTGAATGTTTCTGTCGGTGACAGGTTGTAACGAAGGGAGAAGGGCATGGCGAGCGTACAGCTGCGTAATGTAACGAAAGCCTGGGGCGACGTAGTGGTGTCAAAAGACATCAATCTGGACATCACTGAAGGTGAGTTTGTGGTGTTTGTCGGCCCATCAGGCTGTGGTAAATCTACTCTGCTGCGTATGATTGCCGGTCTTGAAACCATCACCAGCGGCGACCTGCTGATCGGTGATACCCGAATGAACGACATCCCGCCTGCCGAACGTGGCGTCGGTATGGTGTTCCAGTCTTATGCACTTTATCCCCATCTTTCCGTTGCCGAGAACATGTCCTTTGGCCTGAAGCTGGCCGGCGCGAAGAAAGACGTGATTAACCAGCGCGTCACCCAGGTGGCGGAAGTATTACAGCTGGCGCACCTGCTGGAGCGTAAACCGAAAGCGCTTTCCGGTGGTCAGCGTCAGCGTGTGGCGATTGGCCGTACGCTGGTGGCCGAACCGCGCGTCTTCCTGCTCGACGAACCCCTTTCTAACCTGGATGCCGCCCTGCGCGTTCAGATGCGTATCGAAATCTCCCGTCTGCACAAACGTCTTGGCCGCACGATGATTTACGTCACCCACGATCAGGTCGAAGCGATGACGCTGGCCGACAAAATCGTGGTGCTGGATGCCGGTCGCGTGGCGCAGGTGGGTAAACCGCTGGAGCTCTATCACTACCCGGCAGACCGCTTTGTTGCAGGCTTTATTGGCTCGCCAAAGATGAACTTCCTGCCGGTTAAAGTGACTGCAACGGCCATTGAACAGGTACAGGTGGAGCTACCAAACCGCCAGCAAGTCTGGCTGCCGGTGGACAGCGCCAACGTACAGGTCGGGGCAAACATGTCCCTCGGTATCCGCCCTGAGCATCTCCTGCCGAGCCACATTGCCGATGTGACGCTGGAAGGTGAGGTTCAGGTCGTTGAACAGCTTGGTCACGAAACACAGATTCATATCCAGATCCCCGCCATTCGTCAGAACCTGGTTTACCGCCAGAATGACGTGGTGTTGGTAGAAGAGGGTGCCACATTCGCTATCGGCTTGCCGCCAGAGCGTTGCCATCTGTTCCGTGAGGATGGCACTGCATGTCGTCGGTTGCATAAAGAGCCAGGCGTTTAAGCAATCCCAAAAGAAGACACGAAACCGACAGGTGAAGTGTTCAAAGAAAAGCAATGATCTCAGGAGATAGAATGATGATTACTCTGCGCAAACTTCCTCTGGCAGTTGCCGTCGCAGCGGGCGTAATGTCTGCTCAGGCAATGGCCGTGGATTTCCATGGTTATGCTCGTTCCGGTATCGGCTGGACGGGGAGTGGCGGTGAACAACAGTGCTTCCAGGCAACCGGTGCTCAAAGTAAATACCGTCTTGGTAACGAATGTGAAACCTATGCGGAATTGAAGCTGGGCCAGGAAGTGTGGAAAGAAGGCGACAAGAGCTTCTACTTCGACACCAACGTAGCGTATTCCGTAGCACAGCAGAACGACTGGGAAGCCACTGACCCGGCGTTCCGTGAAGCCAACGTGCAGGGTAAAAACCTGATCGAATGGCTGCCAGGTTCCACCATCTGGGCTGGTAAGCGCTTCTATCAGCGTCATGACGTTCACATGATCGACTTCTACTACTGGGATATCTCTGGTCCTGGTGCGGGTCTGGAAAATATCGACGTAGGTTTCGGTAAACTTTCTCTGGCAGCAACCCGCTCTTCTGAATCAGGCGGTTCTTCCTCCTTCGCCAGCAACAGTATTTATGATTACACCACCCGCACCGCGAACGACGTCTTTGACGTGCGTTTAGCGCAGATGGAAGTTAACCCAGGCGGCACCCTTGAGCTGGGCGTTGACTATGGCCGTGCTAACCCACGTGATGACTATCGTCTGGTTGACGGTGCGTCTAAAGACGGCTGGATGTTCACCGCTGAACACACCCAGAGCATGCTGAAAGGCTACAACAAGTTTGTGGTTCAGTACGCCACTGACTCAATGACCTCTCAGGGTAAAGGCCTGTCTCAAGGTTCTGGCGTAGGCATTGATGGCAATACCGGTTTTGCCTATGACATCAACAACAACGGCAGCCTGCTGCGTATCCTTGACCACGGTGCAATCTCTCTGGGCGATCGTTGGGACCTGATGTACGTCGGTATGTATCAGGATATCGACTGGGATAACAACAACGGCACCAAGTGGTGGACTGTAGGTGTTCGTCCAATGTTCAAATGGACACCAATCATGAGCACCTTGCTGGAAGTGGGCTACGACAACGTCAAATCCCAGGAAACTGGCGAAACCAACAACCAGTACAAAATCACCCTGGCGCAACAGTGGCAGGCTGGCGACAGCATCTGGTCTCGTCCTGCTATCCGCGTCTTCGCAACCTATGCGAAGTGGGATGAGAAGTGGGGCTATGACTACAACGGTAACCCAGCGAATAACCCTAACTTCGGTAAAGCGGTTAAAGATGGCTTCAACGGTGGTTCCTTCGGTCGTGGCGACAACGACGAGTGGTCCTTCGGCGCCCAGATGGAAATCTGGTGGTAATCCCGTCTTAATCTGACGTAATGACCAAACTGAGGGGCGCAAGCCCCTCAATCCTTGGGACGGCGCGCTATTGCCTGGCTACCGCTGACCTGTGCATTTTGAGGTGATAACAATGAAAATGAACAAAACTCTTCTTGCCCTTTGTTTATCCGCAGGGCTGCTGGCAAGCGCGCCTGCTGTCACGCTCGCTAACGTGAACTTCGTTCCGCAGAATACAACATCTGCACCAGCCATTCCGGCGGCGACACTGCAACAGCTGGTCTGGACGCCTGTCGATCAGTCTAAAACCCAGACCACCCAGCTCTCAACGGGCGGACAAACGATTAATGTTCCGGGTATTAGCGGCCCGGTCGCTGCGTATAGCGTACCCGCCAATATCGGTGAACTCGCTATTACCTTGACCAGTGAAGTCAACAAGCAAACAAGCGTATTTGCGCCAAATGTGCTGATTCTTGATCAGAACATGACGCCATCCGCCTTTTTCCCAAGCGAATACTTTACTTATCAGGAGCCTGGCGTGATGAGCGCCGATCGTCTGGAAGGTGTCATGCGTCTTACGCCTGCGCTGGGACAGCAAAAACTCTACGTGCTGGTCTTTACCACTGAGCAAGATCTGCAGAAAACCACCACGCTGCTTGACCCGGCCAAAGCCTATGCGAAGGGCACCGGCAACGCCGTACCTGATATTCCAGACCCGATTGCACGCCACGTCACCGACGGAACGCTAAAGCTGAAGGTGAAAACGAACAGCGGTTCCAGCGTGCTGGTCGGCCCGCTGTTTGGCTCCTCCGGTAACGGCCCGGTAACCGTGGGTAATACCGCCGCACCTGCCTATACCGCACCAGTTGCCACCGCAGCCGCACCGGTAGCAGCCGCTGCACCAGCACCGGCGAAGAAAGCTGAGCCGGTACTGAACGACACCGAAGAATACTTCAACAACGCTATTAAGCAGGCGGTGAAGCGCGGCGATGTCGATAAAGCGCTGAAACTGCTTGATGAAGCCGAACGTTTAGGTTCAACCACTGCCCGTTCCACCTTTATCAGCAGTGTAAAAGGCAAGGGGTAACCGTTTCCCCACAGTGCTGATTTGTCAGTAGTTTAGTGCGCCTGAGTGGGCGCACTTTTTTTCGTGTCCGCCAGGCTGTTGCATCCATGTTGCGATCGTGATCGTTAAATAACGTTTGGCCCCCCTCAATCCGTGTTTCTGCGATACAATGCCATTACGTTATGTATCGGAGAGTCTGGCATGTCACACCCCGCGCTAACGCAACTGCGTGCGCTGCGCTATTTCGACCAAATACCTGCGCTTGATCCGCAGCAACTGGACTGGTTGCTGCTGGAAGATTCCATGACGAAACGTTTTGAACAGCAAGGTAAAACGGTCACGGTGACCCTGATACAGGAAGGGTTTGTCTCCGGCGATGAGATCGCCAGCGAGCTGCCGCTGCTGCCGCAAGAGGAACGCTACTGGCTGCGCGAAATTTTGCTCTGTGCCGATGGTGAGCCCTGGCTTGCCGGACGGACGGTAGTGCCCGAGTCCACCCTTTCCGGGCCTGAGCTGGCGCTGCAGCGGCTGGGGAAAACCCCGCTGGGACGTTATCTTTTTACCTCATCTGAGCTGACCCGGGATTTTATTGAGATTGGGCGTGATGCCGAACTGTGGGGACGCCGTTCCCGCCTTCGCCTGAGCGGTAAGCCGTTAATCCTGACGGAACTTTTTTTACCGGCATCACCGTTGTACTAAGAGGAAGAAAAAATGGAGTGGAGCCTAACGCAGAATAAGCTGTTGGCGTATCACCGCTTAATGCGTACTGATAAACCTATTGGCGCGTTACTGCTGCTGTGGCCGACCTTATGGGCGCTGTGGGTTGCAACGCCGGGCGTACCGCCGCTATGGATCCTGGGCGTATTTGTCGCCGGTGTCTGGTTGATGCGCGCGGCGGGCTGCGTGGTGAATGACTATGCCGATCGTAAATTCGACGGCCATGTAAAGCGGACAGCCAACCGTCCGTTACCCAGCGGCCAGGTGACCGGAAAAGAAGCCCGCGTGCTGTTCCTCGTACTGGTGCTGCTCTCATTCCTGCTGGTGTTAACGCTGAACACCATGACAATTCTGCTTTCCGTCGCTGCGCTCGCGCTGGCCTGGGTTTATCCGTTCATGAAGCGCTATACCCATCTGCCTCAGGTTGTGTTGGGCGCGGCATTTGGCTGGTCGATTCCGATGGCGTTTGCGGCGGTGAGTGAATCCCTACCGCTCAGCTGCTGGCTGATGTTCCTGGCGAATATTCTCTGGGCCGTGGCGTATGACACGCAATACGCGATGGTAGACCGCGACGATGACCTGAAAATTGGTATTAAATCGACCGCCATTCTCTTTGGACGTCAGGACAAACTGATCATCGGCATTTTACAGGTCGCGGTACTGGCACTGATGGTCGCGATTGGCCGTCTGAACGGGCTGAACTGGGAGTTTTACTGGTCGGTGCTGGTGGCGGGATTGCTGTTTGCTTACCAGCAAAAGCTGATTGCCAAACGCGAACGTGAAGCCTGCTTTAAAGCGTTTTTGAATAATAACTATGTCGGGCTGGTGCTGTTTTTAGGCCTGGCGATGAGCTATTTCTTATAAAAAAGTCGGGTGGCGGCTTCGCCTTACCCGACCTACGATCTGGCAGAACATGTAGGCCCGGTAAGCGTTAGCGCCACCGGGCGTTTTTTTATCGACGACGCAACAGCCTGAGCGCGTTCGCCGTCACCAGCACCGTTGCCCCCGTATCCGCCAGCACTGCCAGCCACAGCCCGGTCATGCCGAGCAGCGTCGTCACCAGGAAAATCCCCTTCAGTCCGAGCGCAATCCCGATGTTCTGGCGGATATTGGCTCGCGTCGCCCGCGCCAGGCCGATCATCTCTGCCAGCCCGGTCAGACGGTTATGCGTCAGCGCCGCGTCTGCCGTCTCCAGCGCCACGTCGGTGCCGCTTCCCATCGCAATGCCTATGGTGGATGCTTTCATCGCTGGTGCATCGTTAATGCCGTCTCCGACCATCGCGAGCGGGGCGTGGCTGTTCAGTTCGGTTACCGCACTGACCTTATCGGCGGGCAGCAATCCAGCTTTAAATTCCAGTCCCAGTTCACCCGCAATGGCTGACGCCGCACGTGGGTTATCCCCGGTCAGGATCACGCCCTGCACGCCCAGCTGATGCAGCGCCGCTACGGCTTCCTTCGCGTCATCACGCAGGGTATCGCGCAGCGCCAGCATCCCTTTCGTCACGCCGTCCTGCATAACAACCACGACAGTTTGCCCGGCCTGCTCTAACGCCTGAACCTGTGCGGAAGGGGAGTGACCCGCCGCGACAATCAGGACCTTTTTACCGTCGACGTTGGCCTCAATCCCAGACCCGACCAGCGCGCGCTGGGCGGTGGCCGCCGGAATCGGTAATCCGCGAGCCTGCGCTTCCCGCACAATGGCTTGCGCCAGCGGGTGGGTGGAACCCTGTTCGACGGCGGCGGCTAAGGTAAGCAGTTCATCTTCAGCGATATCCTGCGGATAAATGCCGGTCACCTGGGGTTTGCCGACGGTTAACGTGCCGGTTTTGTCGAAGGCGATATGCTGAACCTGGCTCAGCTGCTCCAGCGCCGCGCCGCCTTTAATCAGCGCCCCGCGACGTGCCGCTGCCGCCAGACCGGAGGTGATCGCCGCTGGCGTGGAGATCACCAGCGCGCACGGGCAGCCAATCAGCAGCAGGGTCAGACCTTTATAAATCCAGCCCTCCCAGGGCGCGCCAAAGAACAGCGGTGGAACGAGCGTAACCAGCAGAGCAATCAGCATAATGGCGGGCGTGTAAATCCGGCTAAAGCGATCGATAAAACGCTCGACGGGGGCACGACGCTCTTCAGCTTCTTCAATCAGCTTCAGGATACGGTCGATGGCGCTGTCGCCGGGCCCGGAAAGCACCTCAAGCTGCACCAGGCGGTCAACGCTGGTGGCGCCTGCAGGCACTTTTTCTCCCGCGGTACGCTCAACCGGAATGGATTCCCCTGTCAGGGCGCTTTCATCAAAGCTTGCGGTGGCGCTAAGCAGTGCGCCATCGGCAGGCAAGCGCCCCCCTGCGGCGACTTCAATGACGTCGCCCGGGCGCAGCGTGCTGATGGCGACCGTTTCACGTTTGCCTTCGTTAACCCGCGTCGCGGTTTCCGGCTTCAGTGCCATCAACGCGCTCACCCCTTTACGCGCGCGGCTGGCGGCCCAGCCCTCAAGTCGTTCGCCGATCAGGAACAGCAGCAGAACCATCGCCGCTTCCGCCGTCGCGCCGATAAACAGCGCGCCGATCGCCGCCACGCTCATCAGCGTTTCGATGGCGAACCAGCTGCCGCTTCTCATCAGACGTAATGCCTGGCGGGCAATCGGAAACAGTCCGACCAGCGTGGTGGCGATAAACGCCAGGTTGCCAAACGGATGGTTGATCCGTTCCAGACTCCAGCTCAGGGCCATCATGATGATGAGGGTAATGAGCGGCAGATTTTCTTTCAGGGAGGCGGTCTTTTCGACAGGGGCTGTTTCGCTGCGCAGGGTGTATCCCGCCTTGCTGACGGCGGCTTCAACCTGCTTACTGACATCCTTGTCGGCGCTGACTAACAGCTTTTCGGTCGCAAAAAGCACCTGAACGTGGCTGACGCCCGGCACCTGTTTGACCGCATTTTCCACTTTACGTGCGCAGGCTGCGCAGTCCATACCGTTGACGGCCCAGCTGTAGCGATTACCGCTTTCGGGCAGCGCGTCGGCTTGCGTTTCGCAGCTCCCCTCGCAGCAGCAGTCCTCTTTTGGCGGAACCGGGCTGAGCTTAAGTGCCGAAAATTGTGGGATTTTTTTAGGTGTTTCTGGAGTCGACATGGCAGTCTCCGGTAATGATAATTTTCTCATTAACCGCAGCATACACTCTGGAGTCGACTCCAGAGTCAAGCGTTATTTAGATATACAGCGAACGCACAATCAGGAAGTGCCCGGCAAAGTAGCAGGCGGAAGCAATCGCGTTGTCGGCGCGGAAGCGACGGCGATAGTGGCTGCCCAGCCAGACGATATTACCGAGTAAGAGCAGTGCTGCGCCGAAGAACGCAGACATCGCCTGAGACGTCGGGCGGAAGAACCAGAGCTCGCCAGCGAGCCACACCATCACCAGCGTCATGGCGATAAATGTACAGACCGGCAAACGCATCTCTTCCAGACGCGACCAGATCACCGCTATCAGCAGTGCGCCAATCACCAGCAGCACCAGCGGCAGCGGCCAGAAGAAGGAGAGCGTCATCTGGCTGGCGAAGTAGATGGTATACAGCAGATGCGACAGGAAAAACGCCCCAACGGCATACAGCAGACGCTGACGCGGGAGCAGGGTTAGGGCATCGCCAATCAGGGACGCGCACAGCCCGGCGAGAACCAGGTAGCTGATGGCGTTAAACATCGGCGCTTGCCAGGCAAGCAGCAGAAGGAGCAACAGCGTGACGGGTTTAAACAACCAGCGCTGCCAGGCTGGGCCACGGTAGGACGCATCAACATAAAGCCATGCGGAAAAACAGACAGCGATAAATGACCAAAGCATATTAACTCCCTGTAACTGTTAAGGCTGAATAATCAGTTTCTGATCCAGTGTAGTGACGCGGGCGGGCGTTTGGCAATGCCGGGGCAGGCGAGGTATCCTGAATTCCGCATAATCTGATGGGATGTTCCAATGAGCAAGATGCCGCTGTTTTTCATTATCGTGGTAGCGATTATCGTCATTGCCGCCTCGTTTCGCTTCGTGCAGCAGCGCCGGGAAAAGGCGGATAACGATGCCGCACCGCTGATGCAAAAGCGGGTGGTGGTGAGCAATAAGCGCGAGAAAGCCCTCAACGACCGACGCTCTCGCCAACAGCAGGTTACGCCTGCAGGCGCGACGATGCGCTATGAAGCCAGCTTTAAGCCGGAAACCGGCGGGCTGGAGATGACTTTCCGCCTGGAGGCGCAGCAGTACCACCAGTTGACGGTGGGTGAGAAAGGAATGCTGAGCTACAAAGGGTCGCGGTTTGAAGGTTTTAGGGCGGAATAATGCGCGATCGGTCCCCTCTCCCGGTGGGAGAGGGTTAGGGTGAGGGCATCAGGCCGCACCCTACTTCTTCACCTGCGCCTTAAACTTCTTCATCCACACCAGCAACTCAAACACGCCGAAAATAAATACCCGCAGTTGCTGCCAGCCGGTCATCGGCGGGCCATCTTTTGGCAGGCCGTTTTTCAGCATTACCATCTGCAGGGCGTGCATGAACGAGGTGAAAATCAGCGCCACGTTAACGAAGATGTTCAACGGGCGCGGGAACGGGTGCACCAGATTCAAAATCAAAAATGCCCAGACGCCCAGCATCAGCAAACGTCCCAGGTTAATCAGTACCGGCATCAGAGCCTCCTTGTACCTGACGGTGATAAAGACGATAAGCGACCTGACCGGCAACCTTTTCGCGGTGCAGATCCCAGTGCGCGGGCACTGGCGGAAGACCGTTTTCCACTTCGCTTTCAACGTAAATTAATGCGTCATCCGCCAGCCAGCCGTTTTGTTCCAGCAGGGATAACGTCTCTTCCAGCAGCCCCTTGCGGAACGGCGGATCGACAAACACCACCTGATGCGGCGTGCCTTTCTGCGCGAGGAAGCTCAGGGTATTGGTGTTTACGACTTTGGCGTTACTCGCTTTGAGCGTCGCCAGATTTTGCTGCAGCGTCTGTGCCACGCCGCGCTCCATCTCCAGCAGCGTGGCGCTGGCGGCGTAGCGCGACAACGCTTCGAGCCCTAATGCACCGCTGCCGGCGAAGCAGTCCAGGCAGTGGGCATCTACCATTGACGGGGCGAGCCAGTTAAACAGCGTCTCGCGAACGCGGTCGGTTGTCGGGCGTAAACCGGGGCTGTCCGGCACCGGTAATTTCCGGCCTCGCCACTGACCGCCGATAATTCGAATTTGACCGGCCGGGGCGCGGGTGGGTTTCTTCATCTCTGGAAAGCTCTGTTAACCATTGCCCTGCGATTGCGGGCGGTGATGTCAATTAAGTAAAGTGTTAGACTATTTCATCATTTTTTTAGCTTCCCTGTATATAGCGCCGCGAGGAGTGTAGTCGCAGATGGCAAAACAAAAAAAACGTGGCTTCTTTTCCTGGTTGGGTTTCGGTGAAAAAGAGCAAGAAACAGAACAGAAAACCGAAGAACAACAGGTTGTAGAAGAGCAGTCACAGCCTGAGACGCCTGTAGAAACCGCTGCGGTTATCGAAGCGGAAGAACCTGTCCACAGCAAAGAAGAGATTGAATCGTTTGCTGAAGAGGTGGTTGAAGTCACTGAACAGGTTCAGGAGAGCGAGAAGCCAGAACCGGTTGTGCCCGAAGCCGTTACCGACGCACCGCAGGCTGTTATCGAACATGAAGAGCTGCCGCTGCCGGAAGAGGTTAAAGCCGAAGAGGTATCTGCAGAAGAGTGGCAGGCCGAAGCGGAAACCGTTGAAATTGTTGAGGCGGTGGAAGAAGAGGCGGCGCTTGAGCCAGAGCTGACCGACGACGAGCTGGAAGCCCAGGCGCTGGCGGTGGAAGCGGCTGAAGACGCGGTTATCGTCGTGCCGGTGGAAGAGCAGGAGCAGGCTGAAGAAGAGATCGTTCAGGAGCAGGAAAAACCGACCAAAGAAGGTTTCTTTGCCCGTCTGAAGCGCAGCCTGTTAAAAACCAAAGAAAATCTGGGTTCCGGATTTATCAGTCTGTTCCGCGGCAAGAAGATCGACGACGATCTCTTTGAAGAGCTGGAAGAGCAACTGCTGATCGCTGACGTGGGGGTGGAAACCACCCGTAAAATCATCGCCAGCCTGACCGAAGGGGCAAGCCGCAAACAGCTGCGCGATGCCGAGGCACTGTACGGCCTGCTGAAAGACGAGATGGGTGAAATTCTCGCAAAAGTTGATGAACCGCTTAATATTGAAGGCAAAACGCCATTTGTTATTCTGATGGTGGGTGTTAACGGCGTGGGTAAAACCACGACTATCGGCAAGCTGGCGCGTCAGTTCGAGCAGCAGGGCAAATCGGTGATGCTGGCGGCGGGCGATACCTTCCGTGCGGCGGCGGTTGAGCAGCTGCAGGTGTGGGGCCAGCGGAACAACATTCCGGTGATTGCCCAGCATACCGGCGCGGATTCCGCGTCCGTGATTTTTGATGCCATTCAGGCGGCGAAGTCCCGTAACGTGGACGTGCTGATTGCTGACACCGCAGGGCGTTTGCAGAACAAATCGCACCTGATGGAAGAGTTGAAGAAAATCGTCCGCGTCATGAAGAAGCTGGACGAAGATGCACCGCATGAAATTATGCTGACTATCGACGCCAGCACCGGACAGAACGCCGTTAGCCAGGCGAAGCTGTTCAATGAAGCGGTAGGATTGACCGGGATCGCACTGACCAAGCTGGACGGCACCGCGAAAGGCGGGGTGATCTTCTCCGTAGCCGACCAGTTCGGCATTCCTATCCGCTACATCGGTGTGGGCGAGCGTATTGAGGATTTGCGTCCGTTTAAAGCGGACGACTTTATTGAGGCACTATTTGCCCGAGAGGACTAACAATGATTCGCTTTGAACACGTCAGCAAGGCCTATCTCGGTGGGAGACAAGCGCTGCAGGGAGTCACATTCCACCTGCAGCCAGGCGAGATGGCATTCCTGACCGGCCATTCCGGCGCGGGGAAAAGTACTCTGCTCAAGCTTATCTGTGGGATCGAACGGCCAAGCGCCGGGAAAATCTGGTTCAGCGGCCATGATATTAGCCGTCTTAAGAACCGTGAAGTGCCGTTCCTGCGTCGTCAGATCGGCATGATTTTCCAGGATCACCATCTGCTGATGGATCGCACCGTTTTCGATAACGTCGCTATCCCGCTGATTATTGCCGGTGCCAGCTATGATGATATCCGTCGTCGCGTCTCTGCGGCACTGGATAAGGTTGGGCTGCTGGACAAAGCGAAGAACTTCCCGATCCAGCTCTCCGGCGGTGAACAGCAGCGTGTGGGCATCGCCCGTGCGGTGGTGAACAAGCCGGCCGTACTGCTGGCGGATGAACCCACAGGTAACCTGGACGATGCGCTCTCCGAAGGGATTTTGCGTCTGTTTGAGGAATTCAACCGCGTTGGGGTCACAGTATTGATGGCGACGCACGATATCGGGCTGATTTCCCGTCGTTCGTACCGCATGCTGACTCTGAGCGATGGACATTTGCACGGAGGCCATGGTGAACAAGCGTGATGCAATGAACCAGATTCGGCAGTTCGGGAACCGGTTTGACCGTTTCCGTAAGCCGCAGGGTGGCGGTGATGGCAATCGTAACGCACCTAAGCGCCAGAAAGCGGCGCCAAAGCCGGCTTCGCGCAAAACCAACGTGTTTAACGAGCAGGTGCGCTACGCTTTCCACGGCGCGTTGCAGGATCTGAAAAGCAAACCGCTGGCAACGTTCCTGACGGTGATGGTCATCGCCATCTCCCTGACGCTGCCAAGCGTCTGCTACATGGTTTATAAGAACGTGAACCAGGCGGCGTCCCAGTATTATCCGTCGCCGCAGATCACCGTTTATCTGGATAAAGCGCTCGACGATAACGCGGCGGCGCAGGTGGTCGGGCAAATCCAGGCCGAGCAGGGCGTGGAGAAGGTCAACTATCTTTCCCGTGAAGAAGCGCTGGGCGAGTTTCGCAACTGGTCCGGTTTTGGCGGCGCGCTGGATATGCTCGAAGAGAACCCGTTACCTGCGGTGGCGGTGGTGATCCCGAAGCTCGATTTCCAGGGAACCGATTCGCTAAATACGTTACGCGATCGCATCTCCCGGATTAACGGAATTGATGAAGTGCGCATGGACGACAGCTGGTTTGCCCGTCTTGCCGCGCTGACCGGGCTGGTGGGACGTGTGTCGGCGATGATCGGCGTACTGATGGTGGCCGCGGTGTTCCTCGTCATTGGTAACAGCGTGCGCCTGAGCATTTTTGCTCGCCGCGATACCATTAACGTGCAGAAACTGATTGGCGCGACGGATGGCTTCATCCTTCGTCCGTTCCTCTATGGCGGCGCATTGCTCGGTTTTTCTGGGGCATTTCTTTCACTGATTTTGTCAGAAATTTTGGTGATGCGTTTGTCATCGGCCGTGACGGAAGTGGCGCAGGTTTTCGGAACTAAGTTTGATATCAGTGGCTTAGGCTTTGACGAGTGCCTGTTATTACTGCTGGTTTGCTCGATGATTGGTTGGGTGGCAGCCTGGCTGGCGACCGTTCAACATTTACGCCACTTTACTCCCGACTAATAAAAGCGTGATATAATCTTTCCCTGCACCGAGATGTTCGCTCTGCAGGGAAAGCGTCCCTGTTGTCTCTTCCCCTGTTATCATCTCCATGTCACATTTTGTGCGTAATTTATTCACTGTTGCACCTGGAACTTGTGGATAAAATCACTGTCTGATAAAAGAGTGAATGCTAATCTCGTTGCTCAAACGCTTTGGCATGGTTGTTGCCTGACGGGGACAACCTGGACCAGAAGAAACATTGAGAGGAATGAATGACCAAAGAAATGCAAACTTTAGCTTTAGCCCCTGTTGGTAACCTGGAATCTTACATCCGGGCTGCGAACACCTGGCCGATGTTAACGGCCGAGGAAGAAAAGGAGCTTGCTGAAAAGCTGCATTACCAGGGCGATCTGGAAGCAGCGAAAAAGCTGATCCTGTCTCACCTGCGCTTTGTTGTTCACATTGCTCGTAATTACGCGGGCTATGGCCTGCCGCAGGCGGACTTGATTCAGGAAGGTAACATCGGTCTGATGAAGGCTGTACGTCGCTTTAACCCGGAAGTGGGTGTGCGACTGGTCTCCTTCGCCGTACACTGGATCAAAGCAGAAATTCATGAATACGTGCTGCGCAACTGGCGTATCGTGAAAGTCGCCACGACAAAAGCGCAACGTAAACTGTTCTTCAACCTGCGTAAAACCAAGCAGCGTCTGGGCTGGTTCAATCAGGATGAAGTGGAAATGGTGGCGCGCGAGCTGGGTGTATCCAGCAAAGATGTGCGTGAGATGGAATCCCGTATGGCCGCGCAGGACATGACGTTTGATATGTCCTCCGACGACGACGGCTCTGACAGCCAGCCAATGGCCCCGGTTCTGTATCTGCAGGATAAAACCTCCAACTTTGCTGACGGCATTGAAGAGGATAACTGGGAAGATCAGGCCGCGAATAAGCTCACCCATGCGATGGAAGGCCTCGACGAACGTAGTCAGGATATTATCCGTGCCCGCTGGCTGGACGAAGACAACAAGTCCACGTTGCAGGAACTGGCCGACCGCTACGGCGTCTCTGCTGAACGTGTGCGTCAGCTTGAAAAGAACGCCATGAAAAAACTTCGCGCCGCTATCGAAGCGTAATTTCTGCGAAGTACACTGAGAACCCCTGGATGAGAGTCCGGGGGTTTTGTTTTTTTAGCGCCCGCTCTGGCGAATTCCTCCCCCCTGGCAAACACTTACTGATGCGCTAAGCAGGCGATTTTCTCAGGGGGACAGGGTGAAAAATAATGAACTGAACGACCGGCGTTTGCAGGCGACGCCGCGCGGTATCGGCGTCATGTGTAATTTCTATGCCGATAAAGCCGAAAATGCCACGGTGTGGGACGTAGAAGGCAACGAGTATATCGACTTCGCCGCCGGCATTGCGGTGCTGAATACCGGCCATCGCCATCCCAAAGTCATTTCCGCTATTGAAAAACAACTCCACGCCTTTACCCATACGGCGTACCAGATTGTGCCGTATGAAGGCTATGTGGCGCTGGCCGAGCGTATCAACCAGCGCGTGCCCATTGATGGCCCGGCCAAAACGGCCTTTTTCTCGACGGGCGCAGAAGCGGTTGAAAACGCGGTTAAAATAGCCCGCGCCTATACCCGACGTCCTGGCCTCATCACTTTCGGCGGCGCGTTCCACGGCCGTACTTTTATGACCATGGCGCTGACTGGCAAAGTTGCGCCGTACAAACTGGGCTTTGGTCCGTTCCCTGGCTCGGTGTATCACGCGCAGTATCCGAACGATCTGCACGGCGTTAGCACGAATGAGGCGTTAAAAAGCCTGGAGCGCATCTTTAAAGCGGATATTGCACCGGATCAGGTCGCGGCCATTATTCTCGAACCGGTTCAGGGGGAAGGCGGTTTCAATATTGCACCTGCCGATTTTATGCAGGCGCTGCGTGCCCTCTGTGATACCCACGGTATTTTGCTGATTGCCGACGAGGTACAAAGTGGTTTCGCCCGTACAGGCAAACTGTTCTCGATGGAACACCACTGCGTGAAGCCCGATTTGATCACCATGGCGAAAAGCCTCGCGGGTGGGATGCCGCTCTCTGCGGTATCGGGCCGTGCCGACGTGATGGACGCACCTGCGCCGGGCGGGCTGGGCGGTACTTACGCGGGGAACCCGCTGGCGATTGCCGCTGCGCATGCGGTGCTGGACGTGATTGATGAAGAAGATCTCTGTACACGTTCTGCGCATCTTGGTCATCACCTGGTAGAGGTGCTGAACAAAGCGAAGGAACACTGTCCGTATATCGCCGACATTCGCGCGCAAGGATCGATGGTGGCGGTAGAGTTTAATGACCCGCAAACGGGCCAGCCTTCGCCGGAATTCACCCGCCAGGTACAGGAACGCGCGCTGCAGGACGGTCTGCTTCTGCTGAGCTGCGGCGTTTACGGCAACGTTATTCGTTTCCTTTATCCGCTGACAATCCCCGAAGTGCAGTTCCGTCAAGCGCTGGACATTATCTCCGCCTCGCTGACACGTTAAAGCCGCGCGCCCGGTGAAATCTTTGCCGGGCTTATCATATATTCATTTCAAATTAGCTATTCCAAAATCATAAAAATGGGGTATGTTTTAGCAGAGTATGCTGAAAAAGCGCGAACAGCACACCAATAACTGAAATAAAGCGCTGCACAACAACATCACAACAATCGTAATAACCATAATAATGGGGAATCTCAGGATGAACATGAAGGGTAAAGCGTTACTGGCAGGATGTATTGCGTTGGCATTCAGCACCATGGCACAGGCAGACATTAAGGTGGCTGTGGTTGGCGCAATGTCCGGTCCGGTAGCACAGTACGGCGACCAGGAATTTACGGGCGCTGAACAGGCGGTTGCAGACATTAATGCTAAGGGCGGTATTAAAGGCGAAAAACTGCAGATCGTAAAATATGATGATGCCTGTGACCCGAAACAAGCGGTAGCGGTTGCGAACAAAGTGGTGAACGACGGTATCAAATACGTTATCGGTCACCTGTGCTCTTCCTCAACTCAGCCTGCGTCTGACATCTACGAAGACGAAGGGATTCTGATGATCACCCCGGCGGCGACCGCACCGGAGCTGACCGCGCGCGGCTACAAACTGACCCTGCGCACCACGGGCCTGGACTCTGACCAGGGTCCAACGGCGGCGAAATACATTCTGGATAAAGTGAAGCCGAAGCGTATCGCGATTGTTCATGACAAACAGCAGTACGGTGAAGGTCTGGCGCGTGCGGTGCAGGATGGTCTGAAGAAAGGCAACGCCAATGTGGTCTTCTTCGATGGGATCACTGCCGGTGAGAAAGACTTCTCCACGCTGGTGGCGCGCCTGAAAAAAGAGAATATCGATTTCGTTTACTACGGCGGTTACCACCCGGAGATGGGCCAGATCCTGCGCCAGGCGCGTGCAGCCGGTCTGAAAACCCAGTTTATGGGGCCTGAAGGCGTAGCGAACGTTTCCCTGTCTAACATCGCAGGTGAATCCGCTGAAGGCCTGCTGGTGACCAAGCCGAAGAACTACGACCAGGTCCCTGCGAACAAACCTATCGTAGATGCCATCAAGGCGAAGAAACAGGATCCAAGCGGCGCGTTCGTCTGGACCACCTACGCGGCGCTTCAGTCTCTGCAGGCGGGTCTGAACCAGTCAGCCGATCCGGCTGAGATTGCGACCTGGCTGAAAGCGAACACCGTCGAAACCGTGATGGGACCACTGTCCTGGGATGAGAAGGGTGACCTGAAAGGCTTTGAGTTCGGCGTGTTTGACTGGCATGCCAACGGTACGGCGACAGACGCCAAATAATTTTCCCGTCGCCTTTCGCGCCGCAGGTGCGTTGGCTGCGTTATTCAACCCCGGTCACTTACTTATGTAAGCTTCCGGGGATTTCATAACTTGCCGCCTTCCTGCAACACGAAATGCTTGGGAAAATACGGTGGAGAATGTAGGCCGGGTAAGGCGCAGCCGCCACCCGGCTTTCTTTTAGCGCTTCTCCCACCCACTCTCCTGCGCCGTAAACCCTAACGCCTGCATAAACGCCGCCATCACGCCGCGGTCTTCTACGCCTACGTCAGCCATCCACCATGAGGTCACGTTCGGGTTTTCGCGGATCACTTCTTCAATTAAATACTGCCCCACGCCGCGACGCCGGGTGACGTCACGTACACGCAGTGAGTCCAGCGCCCCTTCTGTACCGCTCAGGGTCACGCGAACCGCAGCCAGCAGGCGTTCGTTGAAACGCGCGGCATAAATGCGGTGAGTCTCGTCGACGCGTAGCGACGAAGGGGAATATTCCGGCCAGATCTTGCCCAGGTCGATATGATCCTGGTCGCTAAAGGTCACCAGACGCACGATAGTCAGTTTCATTAGCTACATGTCCAAATCAAATTGAGTAGGGGCAGTGTACTCAATTTATTCACTCAGCGGCTTCCTCTTTTTATTCTCATTAACCAGGTGATTAGTTTTTTGGTAACGCGCTGGGCAGTTTGAAAACACATGGATCGAAAAATAAGCAGAATTTTAACCTGAATGGTAGTGATTTATTCGGCGCTTTGTACCGTTATTTTATGCTGCAAACTGCACTTTTATTTGTTTATCTCTGCATGATTTCAGAATATTATCTTTGCTTAATCGCCTGAAAAATAGAGATTTTAGTCTGGTTTTTGGCAAAAAACTGCGCTAAACCATTAAAGGCACTGGTAAAAATAGCGTTGTGCATTAAAAGTACAGAATGCTTTTTAACCATAATAAAACAAAATATAAACACGACATCACGAATGGGGATTCTGAGATGAAAAGGAACGCGAAAACATTTATCGCGGGAATGGTTGCACTGGCGATCTCGCATGCAGCCATGGCGGAAGAGATCAAAGTTGCGGTCGTGGGCGCAATGTCCGGCCCTGTTGCCCAGTGGGGTGATATGGAGTTCAACGGCGCGCGCCAGGCCATCAAAGACATCAACGCCAAAGGCGGCATCAAAGGCGACAAGCTGGTGGGCGTGGAATATGACGACGCCTGCGATCCGAAACAGGCCGTCGCGGTCGCCAACAAAATCGTCAACGATGGCATCCAGTATGTGATTGGCCACCTGTGCTCATCGTCCACCCAGCCTGCGTCTGATATCTACGAAGACGAAGGTATTCTGATGATCACCCCCGGCGCCACTAACCCAGAACTGACCCAGCGCGGCTATCAGCACATTATGCGTACCGCCGGTCTCGATTCTTCCCAGGGACCCACCGCCGCCAAATTTATCCTCGAAACCGTAAAGCCAAAGCGCATTGCCATCATTCATGACAAGCAGCAGTACGGCGAAGGCCTGGCGCGTTCCGTTCAGGACGGCCTGAAAAAAGGTGGCGCGAACATCGTCTTCTTCGACGGCATCACTGCCGGTGAGAAAGACTTCTCCGCGCTGATTGCTCGTCTGCAAAAAGAGAACATCGACTTCGTTTACTACGGCGGCTACTACCCTGAAATGGGGCAGATGCTGCGTCAGGCACGCGCCACCGGTCTGAAAACCCAGTTTATGGGACCAGAGGGCGTGGGTAATGCCTCCCTGTCGAACATCGCGGGCGATTCTGCCGAAGGCATGCTGGTTACGATGCCAAAACGCTATGACCAGGATCCGGCGAACAAGGCTATCGTTGATGCGCTTAAGGCGCAGAAAAAGGACCCGAGTGGTCCGTATGTCTGGATCACCTACGCGGCTGTACAGTCTCTGGCGACGGCTCTGGAGCGTACCGGCAGCAAAGAGCCGTTGGATCTGGTGAAAGATTTAAAAGCACACGGGGCGAACACCGTGATTGGGCCGCTGAACTGGGATGAGAAAGGCGATCTGAAGGGATTTGAGTTTGGTGTCTTTAAGTGGCACGCCGACGGGTCTTCCTCGGCCGCCAAATAATTATCCCGCCGCCCGGACCACCGGGCGGGAATAAAAAGGTTTGCATATGTCCGAGCAGTTTCTCTATTTCCTGCAGCAGATGTTTAACGGCGTCACGCTGGGAAGCACCTACGCGCTGATTGCCATCGGCTATACGATGGTTTACGGCATTATCGGCATGATCAACTTCGCCCACGGCGAGGTGTACATGATCGGTAGCTACATCTCCTTTATGATCATCGCCGCCCTGATGATGATGGGCATCGACAGCAGCTGGCTGCTGGTTGCCGCCGGGTTTGTCGGCGCCATTGTGATCGCCAGCGCCTATGGCTGGAGCATCGAGCGCGTGGCCTATCGGCCGGTGCGCAGCTCCAAGCGTCTGATTGCGCTCATCTCCGCCATCGGTATGTCGATCTTCCTGCAAAACTACGTCAGCCTGACCGAAGGGTCGCGCGACGTGGCGCTGCCAAGCCTGTTTAACGGCCAGTGGATCGTGGGGGCCAGCGAAAACTTCTCTGCCTCTATCACCACTATGCAGCTCGTCATCTGGGTCGTGACCTTTATTGCGATGCTCGCCCTGACGCTGTTCATCCGTTATTCCCGCATGGGGCGCGCCTGCCGTGCCTGCGCGGAAGACCTGAAGATGGCGAGCCTGCTTGGCATCAATACTGACCGCGTGATTGCCCTGACCTTCGTGATCGGCGCCGCGATGGCGGCAGTGGCGGGCGTGCTGCTCGGCCAGTTCTACGGCGTGATCAACCCGTACATCGGCTTTATGGCCGGAATGAAAGCCTTCACCGCGGCAGTACTTGGCGGTATCGGCAGTATTCCTGGCGCGATGATCGGCGGCCTGATCCTGGGCGTGGCGGAAGCGCTCTCCTCGGCGTACCTGAGCACCGAATATAAAGACGTGGTGTCGTTTGCCCTGCTGATTCTGGTTCTGCTGGTCATGCCTACCGGTATTCTGGGCCGTCCGGAGGTAGAGAAAGTATGAAACCGATGCATTTTGCAATGGCGCTGCTCTCTGCCGCCATGTTCTTCGTGCTGGCGGGCGTCTTTATGGGCGTCCAGCTGGAGCTGAGCGGCACCAAACTGGTGGTGGATACCGCACCTGACATCCGCTGGCAGTGGGTGTTTATTGGCACGGCGGTGGTGTTCCTGTTCCAGCTGCTGCGTCCGCTGTTCCAGAAGACGCTGAAAAACGTTTCTGGCCCGAAATTCGTCCTGCCGGCAATCGACGGTTCCACCGTGAAGCAAAAGCTGTTCCTCGTGGCGCTGCTGGTGGCGGCCGTGGCGTGGCCATTCGTGGTCTCGCGCGGCACGGTGGATATCGCTACCCTGACCATGATTTACGTGATTTTGGGTCTCGGCCTGAACGTGGTGGTGGGGCTCTCTGGCCTGCTGGTGCTGGGCTACGGTGGTTTTTACGCCATCGGTGCCTACACCTTCGCGCTGCTGAACCATTATTACGGCCTCGGCTTCTGGACCTGTCTGCCGCTGGCGGGCCTGGTTTCTGCCGCTGCGGGCTTCCTGCTGGGCTTCCCGGTGCTGCGCCTGCGCGGTGACTACCTGGCGATTGTGACCTTAGGCTTTGGCGAAATCGTCCGTATCCTGCTGCTGAATAACACCGAAATCACCGGTGGTCCGAACGGCATCAGCCAGATCCCGAAACCGACCTTCTTCGGGCTGGAGTTCAGCCGTACCGCCCGCGAAGGCGGCTGGGATACCTTCAGCAACTTCTTTGGCGTGAAGTATGACCCGTCCGACCGCGTGATTTGGCTCTACCTGGTTGCGCTGCTGCTGGTGGTGGTGACCCTTTTCGTGATTAACCGTCTGCTGCGCATGCCGCTGGGCCGCGCGTGGGAAGCGCTGCGTGAAGATGAGATCGCCTGCCGCTCCCTGGGCCTGAACCCGACCCGCATCAAGCTGACCGCGTTTACCATCAGCGCCGCGTTTGCCGGTTTCGCCGGGACGCTGTTTGCCGCGCGTCAGGGCTTCGTCAGCCCGGAATCGTTCACGTTTGCCGAATCGGCCTTTGTGCTGGCGATTGTGGTGCTCGGCGGGATGGGCTCGCAGTTTGCCGTCATTCTCGCAGCCATCCTGCTGGTGGTCTCGCGCGAGCTGATGCGTGACTTTAACGAATACAGCATGCTGATGCTGGGTGGTTTGATGGTGCTGATGATGATCTGGCGTCCGCAGGGCCTGCTGCCGATGACCCGTCCACAGCTGAAGCTGAAGAACGGGAAAGCGAAAGGAGAGCAGGCATGAGTCAGCCATTATTATCCGTTAACGGTCTGATGATGCGTTTTGGCGGCCTGCTGGCGGTCAACAACGTGAATCTGGATCTGCATAAGAAAGAGATCGTCTCCCTGATTGGCCCCAACGGCGCGGGAAAAACCACGGTGTTTAACTGTCTGACCGGTTTCTACAAGCCGACGGGCGGCACCATCATGCTGCGCGATAAGCACCTGGAAGGGCTGCCTGGCCAGCAAATTGCCCGCATGGGCGTGGTGCGTACCTTCCAGCACGTGCGACTGTTCCGCGAGATGACGGTGATTGAGAACCTGCTGGTGGCACAGCATCAGCAGCTCAAAACCGGGCTGTTCTCCGGTCTGCTGAAGACTCCGGCCTTCCGCCGAGCCCAGGAGGAGGCCCTCGACCGCGCCGCCACCTGGCTCGACCGCATCGGCTTGCTGCAGCACGCCAACCGTCAGGCGAGCAACCTGGCCTACGGCGATCAGCGTCGTCTGGAGATTGTGCGCTGCATGGTGACGCAGCCGGAGATCCTGATGCTCGACGAACCGGCGGCGGGCCTCAACCCGAAAGAAACCAAAGAGCTGGACGAGCTGATTGCCGAGCTGCGCGATCACCACGACACCACCATCCTGCTGATTGAGCACGACATGAAGCTGGTGATGGGTATTTCGGACCGTATTTACGTGGTCAACCAGGGCACGCCGCTGGCAAACGGCACGCCGGAAGAGATCCGCAACAATCCGGACGTGATCCGCGCGTATCTTGGTGAGGCATAAGATGGAAAAAGCGATGTTAACGTTCGACAAGGTCAATGCGCACTACGGCAAGATCCAGGCGCTGCACGACGTCAGTCTGCACATCAATCAGGGTGAAATCGTCACCCTGATTGGCGCCAACGGCGCGGGCAAAACCACGCTGCTCGGTACCCTGTGCGGCGACCCGCGGGCTACCAGCGGGCGGATTGTGTTTGATGGCAAAGACATTACCGACTGGCAGACTGCAAAAATCATGCGTGAAGCGGTGGCGATTGTTCCGGAAGGGCGTCGCGTCTTCTCGCGCATGACGGTGGAAGAGAACCTGGCGATGGGCGGCTTCTTCGCTCACCGCGATGAATACCAGACCCGCATCAAGTGGGTATACGAACTCTTCCCGCGCCTGTGGGAGCGCCGTATTCAGCGTGCGGGCACCATGTCCGGCGGTGAGCAGCAGATGCTGGCGATTGGCCGCGCGCTGATGAGCCAGCCACGCCTGCTGCTGCTGGACGAACCGTCGCTCGGTCTGGCGCCGATCATCATCCAGCAGATTTTCGACACCATCGAGCAGCTGCGTAAAGAGGGGATGACTATCTTCCTCGTCGAGCAGAACGCCAACCAGGCGCTGAAGCTCGCCGACCGTGGCTACGTGCTGGAAAACGGCCGCGTGGTGCTTGAAGATACCGGCGATGCGCTGCTGGCGAACGAAGCGGTGCGGAGCGCGTACCTCGGAGGCTAAGCCGTCTGTGTTGCCCGGTGGCGCTTACGCTTACCGGGCCTACATGCCTTTCTCCCTCTCCCTGTGGGAGAGGGCCGGGGTGAGGGCATCAGACCGCACTCAATCACCCAACCCCCCAACACCCTTCACACAACCATCATCCCCCTGACGCTTTGCTGTCACTTATCTGTAAACAAACAGTTATTTTTCTGTCATTCGAGCATGTCATGTTACCTCGCGAGCATAAAACGCGTGATATCGCGCATCCGGCACAATAAGAGAGATGACAATGACATCGTTACGACACACAGCTTTGGGTCTGGCACTGGGTCTGGCTTTTGCGACGAACGCAATGGCTGTCACCACCATTCCATTCTGGCATTCCATGGAAGGGGAGTTGGGTAAAGAAGTTGACTCCCTGGCGCAGCGTTTCAACGACACCCACCCGGATTACAAAATTGTGCCGGTGTACAAAGGCAATTACGAGCAGAGCCTGAGCGCGGGCATCGCCGCCTTCCGTACCGGTAACGCCCCTGCACTGTTACAGGTTTATGAAGTGGGTACCGCGACCATGATGGCCTCCAAAGCCATCAAGCCGGTCTATGAAGTCTTCAAAGAGGCGGGCATCAACTTCGACGAGTCGCAGTTCGTGCCAACCGTGGCGGGCTACTACACCGATTCCAAAACCGGTCACCTGCTGTCTCAGCCGTTTAACAGCTCCACGCCGGTCCTGTACTACAACAAAGACGCCTTCAGGAAAGCCGGTTTAGATCCGGAGCAGCCGCCAAAAACCTGGCAGGATCTGGCCGACTATACCGCGAAGCTGAAAGCTGCAGGGATGAAGTGCGGCTACGCCAGCGGCTGGCAGGGCTGGATCCAGATTGAAAACTTCAGCGCCTGGCACGGCCTGCCTGTTGCCACCAAAAACAACGGCTTCGACGGCACCGACGCGGTACTGGAGTTCAACAAGCCGGAGCAGGTGAAGCACATTGCGCTGCTGGAAGCGCTCAACAAAAAGGGCGATTTCAGCTACTTCGGCCGTAAAGACGAATCCACTGAAAAGTTCTACAACGGTGACTGCGCTATTACCACCGCGTCTTCCGGTTCGCTGGCAGATATCCGTCACTACGCCAAATTCAACTACGGCGTGGGCATGATGCCGTACGACGCTGACGTGAAGGGCGCGCCGCAGAACGCCATCATCGGCGGGGCCAGCCTGTGGGTGATGCAGGGCAAAGACAAGGGCACCTACAAAGGCGTGGCCGAGTTCCTCGACTTCCTGGCGAAGCCAGAGATTGCCGCTGAGTGGCACCAGAAAACCGGCTACCTGCCGATCACCAAAGCCACCTATGACCTGACCCGCGAGCAGGGCTTCTACAGCAAAAACCCGGGCGCGGACATCGCGACGCGTCAGATGCTGAACAAGCCGCCGTTGCCGTTCACCAAAGGTCTGCGTCTGGGCAACATGCCGCAGATCCGCACCATCGTGGATGAAGAGCTGGAAAGCGTGTGGACCGGGAAGAAAACGCCTCAACAGGCGCTGGATTCAGCGGTAGAACGCGGGAATCAGCTGCTGCGCCGTTTTGAGCAGTCGACCAAATCGTAATTAAAACCTGCCCCTCACCCTAACCCTCTCCCCATAGGGGAGAGGGGACTGCACGGAGCCGTCTTTTCTCCCTCGCCCCTTTGGGGAGAGGGTCGGGGTGAGGGGTGAATACCTACAGAGCTAACCTATGTCATCATCCCGTCCGGTGTTCCGTTCCCGCTGGCTGCCCTATCTTCTGGTCGCGCCGCAGCTGGTCATCACCGTTATCTTCTTTATCTGGCCTGCGGGCGAAGCGCTGTGGTACTCGGTACAAAGCGTCGACCCGTTCGGGCTGTCCAGCCAGTTTGTTGGCCTGGACAACTTCACCGCGCTGTTCCACGACAGCTACTATCTGGACTCCTTCTGGACGACGATGAAATTCAGCGCGCTGGTCACCGTCAGCGGTCTGGTCGCTTCGCTGTTCTTTGCCGCGCTGGTGGATTACGTGGTGCGCGGCAGCCGCCTGTATCAGACCCTGATGCTGCTGCCTTACGCCGTCGCGCCTGCCGTCGCCGCCGTACTGTGGATCTTCCTGTTTAACCCGGGGCGCGGGCTGATTACCCATTTCCTGGCCGAATTGGGTTACGACTGGAACCACGCCCAGAACAGCGGTCAGGCGATGTTCCTGGTGGTGTTCGCCTCGGTGTGGAAGCAGATCAGCTATAACTTCCTGTTCTTCTTTGCCGCACTGCAGTCCATCCCGCGTTCGCTGGTGGAAGCCGCGGCGATTGACGGCGCAGGGCCGGTTCGCCGCTTCTTCAGATTATCGCTGCCGCTGATCGCCCCGGTGAGCTTCTTCCTGCTGGTGGTTAACCTTGTGTACGCCTTCTTCGACACTTTCCCGGTGATCGACGCGGCGACCGCGGGCGGCCCGGTGCAGGCGACCACGACGCTTATCTATAAGATCTACCGCGAAGGCTTTGCGGGGCTTGATCTCTCGGCCTCCGCCGCGCAGTCGGTGGTGCTGATGTTCCTCGTCATCATCCTCACGGTGGTGCAGTTCCGCTATGTTGAAAGTAAGGTGCGCTACCAATGATTGAGAACCGTCGCGGGCTGACGATTTTCAGCCATACCATGCTGATTTTAGGGATCATCGTCATCCTGTTTCCGCTGTACGTGGCGTTTGTCGCCGCCACGCTGGACACCAAAGCGGTGTTCGACACGCCGATGACGCTGATCCCAGGTTCGCATTTGTTTGAGAACATGAAGACCATCTGGACCCAGGGCGTGGGCGCGAACAGCGCGCCGTTCTGGCTGATGATGCTCAACAGCTTCATCATGGCGTTCGGCATCACCGTCGGCAAAATCACGGTGTCGATGCTCTCCGCCTTCGCCATCGTCTGGTTCCGTTTTCCGCTGCGCAACCTCTTCTTCTGGATGATCTTTATCACCCTGATGCTGCCGGTGGAAGTGCGTATCTTCCCGACGGTGGAAGTGATCGCCAACCTGAAGATGCTCGACAGCTATGCGGGCTTAACCCTGCCGCTGATGGCCTCGGCGACCGCCACCTTCCTGTTCCGCCAGTTCTTTATGACCCTGCCGGACGAGCTCATTGAAGCCGCGCGTATCGACGGCGCGTCACCGATGCGCTTCTTCCGCGATATCGTGCTGCCGCTGTCGAAAACCAATCTTGCGGCGCTGTTTGTGATCACCTTTATCTACGGCTGGAACCAGTACCTGTGGCCGCTGCTGATTATTCAGGACGTCAACCTCGGCACCGCCGTCGCGGGCATCAAAGGCATGATTGCCACCGGCGAAGGCACCACCCTCTGGAACCAGGTGATGGCGGCGATGCTGCTCACCCTTATCCCACCCGTAGTCATTGTTTTAGCCATGCAGCGCGCGTTTGTCCGCGGCCTGGTCGATAGCGAGAAATAAGATGGCAGGTTTAAAACTTCAGGCAGTAACCAAAAGCTGGGACGGCAAAACCCAGGTCATTCAGCCGCTGACGCTCGACGTAGCGGACGGGGAATTTATCGTGATGGTTGGCCCGTCCGGCTGCGGCAAATCCACCCTGCTGCGCATGGTGGCGGGGCTGGAGCGCGTGACCTCGGGCGATATCTGGATTGACCGCCAGCGCGTCACCGAGATGGAACCGAAGGATCGCGGTATTGCGATGGTGTTTCAGAACTACGCCCTCTATCCGCACATGAGCGTGGAAGAGAACATGGCGTGGGGGCTGAAAATCCGCGGCATGGGCAAAGGCCATATCGACGAGCGCGTCAAAGAAGCGGCACGCATTCTGGAGCTGGACGGCCTGCTCAAGCGCCGCCCGCGCGAGCTCTCCGGTGGTCAGCGCCAGCGCGTGGCGATGGGGCGCGCCATCGTGCGCGACCCGGCGGTATTCCTGTTCGATGAACCGCTCTCCAACCTGGATGCCAAGCTGCGCGTGCAGATGCGTCTTGAGCTGCAACAGCTCCATCGCCGTCTGAAAACCACCTCCCTGTACGTGACCCACGATCAGGTCGAAGCTATGACCCTTGCCCAGCGCGTGATGGTGATGAACAAAGGCATCGCCGAGCAGATTGGTACGCCGGTGGACGTTTACGAGAAACCGGCCACCCGCTTTGTGGCGAGCTTTATCGGCAGCCCGGCAATGAATTTGCTGGAAGGGCGTATCAGCAATGCAGGCACGCACTTTGAGCTGGAAAGCGGGATGGCATTACCGATCAACTGGTACTATCGTGGCTACGCCGGGCGTAAGATGACGCTCGGGATCCGCCCCGAGCATATCGGTTTAACCTCTCAGGCGGACGGCGGCGTGCCGCTGGTGATGGACACGCTGGAGATGTTGGGGGCAGATAACCTGGCGCACGGGCGCTGGGGCGAGCAAAAAATGGTGGTGCGTCTGGCACATCAGGAGCGCCCGAAAGCAGGCAGCACGCTGTGGCTGCACCTGCCGGAAAATCATCTGCACCTCTTTGATGGTGAAACAGGACAACGAGTATGAGCAACTGGCCTTATCCCCACATCGTCGCCCACCGTGGCGGCGGTAAACTGGCGCCGGAAAATACCCTGGCGGCGATTGATGTTGGCGCGCGCTACGGTCACACGATGATCGAGTTTGACGCCAAGCTGTCGAAGGACGGCGAGATTTTCCTGCTGCATGACGACAACCTCGAACGCACCAGCAACGGCTGGGGCGTGGCGGGTGAACTGCCGTGGCGCGATCTGCTGAAAGTGGATGCCGGAAGCTGGTACAGCGGTGAATTCAAAGGCGAACCGCTGCCGCTGCTGGCGGAGGTGGCGGACCGCTGTCGTCAGCACGGCATGATGGCAAACATTGAAATCAAACCGACCACCGGCACCGGGACGCTGACGGGTAAAGTCATTGCGCTGGCCGCGCGTGAGCTATGGGAAGGGATGACGGCGCCGCTGCTCTCCTCGTTTGAAATTGACGCCCTGGAAGCGGCCCAGGCTGCCGTGCCTGAACTCCCGCGTGGGCTGCTGCTGGACGAGTGGCGTGAGGACTGGCGCGAGCTGACGACCCGCTTAGGCTGTGTCTCTATCCATCTCAATCACAGGCTGCTGGACGAGGCGCGGGTGAAGATGCTCAAAGACGCGGGTCTGCATATTCTGGTTTATACCGTGAATAAACCCCAGCGTGCAGCCGAACTGCTGCGCTGGGGCGTGGACATCATCTGTACCGATGCCATAAACCTGATCGGCCCGAACTTTAGTTCTGCGGGTTAAGCATACTGCCATTCGACTGCGACGGCAGCATATGCTGCTGTCCGCTGCCTGACGACGTCATCCCACCTAACATCCCACCGTTTTTATTCGGCAGCGGCTGCTCACGCACCTGTCCCTGCTGCACGCGTTGGGTGTTGGCGTTCATCTGATTTTGCAGGCTCTGCTGCTGCATCTGGGTCTGTGTTTTCAACTGCTGGTTCAGCATCCCTTTTTGCTGTTGCTGCTGGCTCATCATCTCCGTCTGCATACGCTGCTGGCTCGGGATGACATAACCCTGCTGGTTCGGGTTGTTCATGGTGTTAAGTGGCTGTGCGAGCGCGGCAAACGGAATCAGCGCCGCAAGAATCAGTAAGCGTTTCATTGTCATTTCCTCCTGTTGAGGTCTCTCTTAAGTTTACCCTGATTTCACCATGACGATGATTTTTTAGGAGTTGTGAACCAGGCTTAAGCGGGGAATATGGATCCCTTCACCTGGAGAACAATAATGATGAAACCAACGTTTTTGCGCTGGGTCGCCATCGCCGCGCTGATGGCAGGCGGGACATTTAGCGTGGCGGCCAACCCGCCAGCGGCTCCGCCAGTATCGTATGGCGTGGAGGAAGATGTTTTTCATCCCGTGCGGGCAACCCACGGTATGGTGGCGTCCGTGGATGCGCTGGCAACCCATGTGGGCGTCGACATTCTCAAACAGGGCGGTAACGCGGTAGATGCGGCGGTCGCGGTGGGATATGCACTGGCGGTAACGCACCCGCAGGCGGGGAATCTGGGTGGCGGCGGCTTTATGATGCTGCGCACCAAAGACGGCAAAACGACCGCCATCGACTTCCGCGAAATGGCGCCTGCTCAGGCGTCCCGCGATATGTTCCTCGACGACCAGGGGAACCCGGACAGTAAAAAATCCCTGACTTCCCATCTCGCAAGCGGCACGCCGGGCACCGTGGCGGGCTTCTCGCTGGCGCTGGAGAAATACGGCACCATGCCGCTGAACAAAGTGGTGCAGCCAGCCATTAAACTGGCCCGGGACGGCTTTGTGGTGAATGACGCTCTGGCGGACGATCTCAAAACCTACGGCAGTGAAGTGATTCCCAATCACGAAAACAGTAAAGCCATCTTCTGGAAAGACGGCGAGCCGTTGAAGAAGGGCGATAGGCTGGTGCAGAAGAACCTCGCCAAAAGCCTTGAGCTGATAGCTGAAAACGGTCCGGACGCGTTCTACAAAGGGGCGATTGCTGACCAGATTGCTGAAGAGATGAAGAAAAACGGCGGGCTCATCACCAAAGCGGACCTGGCCGAGTACAAGGCGGTAGAGCGTGAGCCAATTAGCGGAACCTATCGCGGCTACGAAGTCTTCTCGATGCCACCGCCGTCCTCCGGCGGGATCCACATCGTGCAGATCCTCAATATTCTTGAAAACTTCGATATGCATAAGTTCGGCTTCGGCAGCGCGGATGCGATGCAGGTAATGGCGGAGGCCGAAAAACGCGCCTACGCCGACCGCTCGGAATACCTCGGTGACCCGGACTTCGTGAAGGTGCCGTGGCAGGCGTTGACCAACAAGGCATATGCCAAATCCATTGCTGATGAGATCGACATCAACAAGGCTAAACCGTCCAGCGAGATCCGCCCCGGCAAGCTGGCACCGTATGAAAGCAACCAGACCACCCACTTCTCGGTGGTGGATAAAGACGGTAACGCGGTGGCGGTGACCTATACGCTCAACACGACCTTTGGTACCGGGATTGTGGCGGGCAACAGCGGCATTCTGCTTAACAACGAGATGGATGACTTCTCTGCCAAGCCGGGCGTGCCGAACGTTTACGGTCTGGTCGGCGGCGATGCGAATGCGGTTGGGCCGAAGAAGCGACCGCTGTCATCCATGTCACCCACTATCGTGGTGAAAGACGGTAAAACCTGGCTGGTCACCGGCAGTCCTGGCGGAAGCCGGATTATCACTACGGTATTGCAGATGGTGGTCAACAGTATCGATTTTGGGATGAATGTCGCCGAAGCGACCAACGCGCCGCGTTTTCATCACCAGTGGCTGCCGGATGAACTGCGCGTTGAGAAGGGCTTTAGCCCGGACACCATCAAACTGCTGGAGCAACGTGGACAGAAGGTGGCGGTAAAAGAGGCGATGGGCAGCACCCAGAGCATTATGGTCGGGCCGGACGGCGCGCTGTTTGGGGCGTCGGACCCGCGCTCGGTGGATGATTTAACAGCGGGGTACTGATTTTGTTGCCCGGTGGCGCTGCGCTTACCGGGCCTACAACGGCACGAATGTAGGCCGGGTAAGGCGAAGCCTCCACCCGGCAACAAACTACTTCATTCTCGCCATATAATACGCATCCACATACTCACCGTTGCGCAGGGCGTAGCGCTTGCCAGTACCTTCAATCTCGAATCCGTGTTTTTTGTACACGGCTATTGCCGGCTCGTTATCCACAAACACCGTTAATTCGATGCGGTCGACGCGCAGCCAGTTGTCGCACATGTCGATCATGGTGCGGATCAGCGCGCTGGCGACGCCGCGGTTGTGCCACTGTGCGCCTACGCAGATACCAAAATCGGCCACGTGGCTGCGGCGCGGGCGCTGGGCAACATCAATGGTGAGGTGCCCAACCACGATATCGTCAATACAGGCAACCAGTTGCTTAATACCGGGCTGGTCGCCTAGCCGCATCTGCCACATTTCCAGCGAAGGGTGAGGAACCTGTAGCGTGTTGTGGTACACCTCCGGCTGGGCGTGGATCTGACGAATGGCGTCATAATCTTTCGGTTCCGCGTGGCGTATCACAATCTCACTCATCCCTTGTTCCTCAGTCAGTTAAATGTCCCTCTCAACATCAATGACTTTAAAATTTGAGTCAACCGCTATTTTTTGCAAAAAGTATTGGACAAGTGCGAATGAGAATGATTATTATTGCTCTGCATTCAGGAAGACCCCTACGGGAACCTGAAAGCACGACATTGCTCACATTGCTTCCAGTATTACTTTAGCCAGCTTTTAGCTGGCTTTTTTTTTGTTATGGTTAGACTCAATAACCTTCCAAAAGGACTGAGCCATGACACTACATTGCGCATTTATTGGATTTGGTAAAAGTACGACCCGCTATCACCTGCCGTATGTTCTCAACCGTAAAGACAGCTGGCACGTCGCGCACATTTTCCGCCGCCGCGCGAAGCCGGAAGAGCAACTCCCGCAGTACTCCCATATTCATTTCACCAGCGATCTCGATGAGGTGCTTAACGACCCGCAGGTCAAGCTGGTGATTGTCTGCACCCACGCCGACAGCCATTTTGACTATGCGAAACGCGCGCTGGAAGCGGGCAAAAACGTGCTGGTGGAAAAACCGTTCACCCCAACCCTTGCCGAAGCGAAAGCGCTGTTCGCGCTGGCAAAAAGCAAAGGGCTAACCGTGACGCCGTACCAGAATCGTCGCTTTGACAGCTGTTTCCTGACGGCGAAAAAAGCGATTGAAAGCGGTAAGCTCGGTGACATTGTGGAAATCGAAAGTCACTTTGATTACTACCGTCCGGTAGCGGAAACCCAACCCGGGCTGCCTCAGGATGGCTCTTTCTACGGGCTTGGCGTGCACACCATGGACCAGGTCATCTCCCTGTTTGGCCGGCCGGACCACGCTGCGTATGACATTCGCAGTCTGCGCAATAAAGCCAACCCGGACGATACCTTTGAAGCGCAGCTGTTTTACGGTGACCTGAAAGCCATCGTCAAAACCAGCCATTTGGTGAAAATCGACTATCCGAAATTTATCGTTCACGGCACCCGTGGCTCGTTCATCAAGTACGGTATCGACCAGCAGGAGACGAGTCTGAAGGCCAACATTATGCCGGGTGAACCGGGCTTTGCGGCGGATGATTCCGTGGGCGTACTGGAATATGTCAACGACGAAGGCGTAACGGTCAAAGAAGCGCTGAAGCCGGAAACCGGCGACTATGGTCGCGTCTACGATGCGCTGTTTGAAACGCTGACCCGCGGGGCACCCAATTACGTCAAGGAATCTGACGTTCTTACCAACCTCGAACTGCTCGAGCGGGCGTTCGAACAGGCTTCTCCTGCCACGATCACCCTCGCGAAATAAGCAAAAACGGCTCCTCTGCGCTTGTTCACAATTTTTGAACAGAGGAGTCAATTTTCACCCTCTATGATCCCAGGCTGTTTGCGTCCACACTTACTCCATCGAAACGAACTGAGGGTGAAAACAATGATCTATTTACGCAAAGCAAACGAACGTGGTCACGCGAATCATGGCTGGCTGGACTCATGGCATTCATTCTCGTTTGCCGACTACTACGACCCGAACTTCATGGGCTTCTCTGCACTGCGCGTCATTAACGACGACGTGATTGATGCAGGTCAGGGCTTCGGTACCCACCCGCACAAAGACATGGAAATCCTGACCTATGTGCTGGAAGGGGCGGTTGAGCACCAGGACAGCATGGGCAACAAAGAGCAGGTTCCGGCGGGCGAGTTCCAGATCATGAGCGCGGGTACCGGGGTGCGTCATTCCGAGTACAACCCGAGTAAAACGGAAAAACTGCACCTGTATCAAATCTGGATCATTCCAGAAGAGACCGGCATCACGCCGCGCTATGAGCAGCGCCGCTTCGACGCCAAACAGGGCAAACAGCTGGTGCTGTCCCCGGATGCGCGTGAAGGTTCCCTGAAAGTGCATCAGGATATGGAGCTGTACCGCTGGGCGCTGGCGAAAGATGAACAGTCTGTGCATCAGATTGCCGCTAACCGCCGCGTCTGGATCCAGGTAGTGAAAGGTGAGGTGTCCATCAACGGCACCAAAGCCACCACTGCCGATGGTCTGGCGATCTGGGATGAACAGGCACTCTCCGTGCATGCCGACAGCGAAAGTGAAATCCTGCTGTTTGACCTGCCGCCGGTCTAAATAATTTCTCAACCTTCCCTTTAAACGGGGAAGGTTGAGCTTTGTCCGTGATAAACTGAGCAAATCTCTCACTTCAAGATTTCTCAGGACGATGAAAAAGAAACGCCCCGTACTTCAGGATGTCGCCGATCGCGTCGGTGTGACCAAAATGACGGTCAGCCGCTTTTTACGTAACCCGGAACAGGTTTCCGTGGCGTTGCGTGGCAAGATTGCCGCAGCCCTTGATGAACTGGGTTATATCCCCAACCGCGCCCCCGATATTCTCTCCAATGCGACCAGCCGTGCGGTGGGTGTCCTCCTGCCTTCCTTAACCAACCAGGTTTTCGCCGAGGTGCTTCGCGGCATTGAAAGCGTCACCGATGCGTTTGGTTACCAGACCATGCTCGCCCACTACGGGTACAAGCCGGAGCTGGAAGAAGAACGTCTTGAATCCATGCTTTCCTGGAACATCGACGGCCTGATTTTAACCGAACGTACGCACACCGCCCGCACGCTCAAAATGATTGAAGTGGCGGGTATTCCGGTGGTGGAGCTGATGGACAGCCAGTCGCCGTGCCTCGACATCGCCGTGGGTTTTGATAACTTCGAAGCGGCACGTCAGATGACGGCGGCCATCATCGCCCGGGGACATCGTCATATCGCCTATCTGGGCGCGCGTCTTGATGAACGTACTATCATCAAACAGAAGGGATACGAGCAGGCGATGCTCGACGCGAACTTAACCCCGTACAGCGTAATGGTTGAGCAGTCCTCTTCCTATACGTCGGGTATTGAGCTGATGCGTCAGGCGCGACGCGAGTATCCGCAACTGGACGGTATTTTCTGTACCAACGATGACCTTGCGGTCGGTGCAGCGTTCGAATGCCAGCGTCTGGGGCTGAAGATCCCGGAAGATATGGCGATTGCGGGTTTCCACGGCCATGACATCGGCCAGGTGATGGAGCCGCGTCTGGCGAGCGTGCTGACACCGCGTGAACGTATGGGCCGCATTGGCGCAGAACGCCTGCTGGCGCGCATTCGTGGCGAGACGGTTACGCCTAAGATGTTAGATTTAGGTTTCACCTTGTCACCGGGTGGATCTATTTGAGCTGACAAATTTGAACTAGCTCACACTTATTCACTTCGCGCACGTTTGGATATTGCTTCTCTTTTGCCCCGGCAGGACAATGTTACCGATAACTGTTACCCGTAACAATTGACTGAGGGACACCCTTTGAGCACGACTAATCATGATCACCACGTTTACGTCCTGATGGGCGTGTCCGGTAGCGGTAAATCTGCCGTGGCGAGCGAAGTGGCGCATCAACTCCAGGCTGCGTTTCTTGATGGTGACTTCCTCCATCCGCGCAGCAACATCATGAAAATGGCCTCCGGCGAGCCGCTGAACGACGACGATCGCAAACCGTGGCTGCAGGCGCTGAACGACGCCGCATTCGCCATGCAGCGTACCAACAAAGTTTCGCTGATCGTCTGCTCCGCGCTGAAAAAAACCTACCGCGATCTGCTGCGCGACGGCAACCCGAACCTCTCTTTCATCTACCTGAAAGGCGATTTCGAGGTGATTGAAAGCCGACTGAAGGCACGTAAAGGTCACTTCTTCAAAACCCAGATGCTGGTGACGCAGTTCGACGCGCTCCAGGAGCCGGGTGAAGATGAGAAAGACGTCTTAGTGGTTGATATCGATCAGTCACTGGAGGGTGTTGTAGCCAGCACCATCGAGGTCATTAATAAAAGGCAGTAAGTTTTGAGTACATTAACGCTAGTTTTGACAGCAGTGGGTTCGGTATTGCTGCTGCTGTTTTTAGTGATGAAGGCGCGTATGCACGCCTTCGTTGCTTTGATGGTGGTTTCTATTGGTGCAGGTCTCTTTTCCGGTATGCCGCTCGACAAGATCGCTGCGACGATGGAAAAAGGGATGGGAGGTACGCTCGGCTTCCTGGCGATAGTGGTCGCGCTGGGCGCGATGTTTGGCAAGATTTTACATGAGACGGGCGCGGTCGATCAGATTGCCGTCAAGATGCTGAAATCCTTCGGCCACAGCCGCGCGCACTATGCGATTGGTCTGGCGGGTCTGATTTGCGCGCTGCCGCTGTTCTTCGAGGTGGCGGTTGTGCTGCTGATTAGCGTGGCATTCTCTATGGCGCGTCATACCGGTACCAACCTCGTGAAGCTGGTCATTCCGCTGTTTGCGGGCGTGGCGGCAGCGGCAGCGTTTCTGTTGCCTGGGCCCGCGCCGATGCTGCTGGCCTCCCAGATGCACGCTGACTTTGGCTGGATGATCCTGATTGGCCTGTGCGCCGCGATCCCGGGAATGATCATTGCCGGCCCGCTGTGGGGCAACTTCATTAGCCGTTACGTTGAGCTGCACATTCCGGATGACATCACCGAGCCGCATCTGGGCGAAGGCAAAATGCCGTCCTTTGGCTTCAGTCTGTCACTGATCCTGCTCCCGCTGGTCCTCGTGGGTCTGAAAACCATCGCAGCGCGTTTTGTGCCGGTGGGCTCTACCGCCTACGAATGGTTTGAGTTCATTGGTCACCCGTTTACGGCGATCCTGGTGGCGTGTCTGGTGGCTATTTACGGCCTGGCGATGCGTCAGGGAATGCCGAAAGACCGCGTGATGGAGATCTGCGGTGCCGCGCTGCAGCCTGCGGGTATTATCCTGCTGGTGATTGGTGCCGGTGGCGTGTTCAAGCAGGTGCTGGTGGATTCTGGCGTGGGCCCGGCTCTGGGTGAAGCGCTGACCGGAATGGGCCTGCCGATTGCGGTAACCTGCTTCGTGCTGGCGGCGGCTGTGCGTATTATCCAGGGTTCCGCCACCGTGGCGTGTTTAACCGCCGTGGGTCTGGTAATGCCGGTGATTGAACAGCTGAACTACTCCGGTGCGCAGATGGCAGCGCTGTCTATCTGTATCGCGGGCGGTTCAATTGTGGTCTCTCACGTTAACGACGCTGGCTTCTGGCTGTTCGGTAAATTTACCGGCGCCACCGAAGCGCAAACCCTGAAAACCTGGACGCTGATGGAAACCATCCTCGGTACGACGGGTGCGATTGTCGGGATGATTGCCTTTACGTTGCTGAGCTGAATGCGGTGATTTAACCCGGCTCAAAAATAAAGCCCGGTAGCGTTAACGCTGACCGGGCCTTAATCTTTTCATCTTATGGAGAACATCAGGCCGGGAAAGGTGAAACCACCACCCGGCTTTTTTACATCACTCGCCCTGCGTCGCGCTCTCAATCGTCAAGCGCACATCTGACGTAATCAGCTCTGCCAGCATCTGGTAAACCTTCAGCGTCTCTTCTGGCTCGGCATCGCCCGTATCACTGATGAAGCCTTCATCACGCAGCGTCAGCACGAGGGAACTGAAGACCGCTTTGTCGAAGAATTCTGGTGCGTTAATGCCGTGCAGCACAGACAGGCGCTGTGCCAGCGTCCGGCTCTCTTTCTCCAGCGTACCGCGGTTGATCGACGGGTTCGCACTCAGCAGCCAGAACGTAATGGCGTAGCGCTGCAGCGTTTCGCGCGCGCCGGCCGCCAGCAGCTGCAGGGTTCGGGAGCGTGACGGATTGATATGCAGCTCATCGTTGGCAACGGTGATCAGCCCCTGACGACGAAGTTCTTCCGTCAGTTTATCCAGCTCAACGGCCAGCTCATCTTTGCTCCAGCGCAGGAACAGCTCCGCTTTCAGCATCGGATAGAGCGTATCAACGTGACGCAATAGCTCCTGACGTGAAATGTGGCGATGCTGGGTAATGATGGCCGCCATCAGCGACGGCAGCATCAGCATATGCGCGATGTTGTTGCGATAGTACGTCATCAACACGGCCTGTTCGCGCGGCAGAATGATGATGTCGCCGATCGTGTCCTTCTCGACTTCAAACTTGTTCATCTGCAACGCGTGATCGATGAGCTCGCTGGCGGTAGCCGCAGGAACCGTTGAATCAACCGAGTAAGGCACGTTGCGCATCATGTCCAGGTAGCAGTCCAGCTGCTCCGTGAGCTGTTCACGGGTCAGGGAGCGCTGACGAGAAGCCAGTAGCGCGGTACAGCACAGGTTCATGGCGTTAGCCGCCCCCGCGTTGTTAATACGCACCATCAGCTCGGATGCAATGCCGTTAACCGTTGGCGTCAGCCAGGCAGGACGAACCGCTTCGATAGGATCGATGGATTCGCGCCACTCCGGAACGTGATGATTCAGGTACGTCATCAGCGGCATTGGCTCGCCAAAGTTCACGTAGCCCTGACCCAGGTTGCGTAACTTGCTCAGGCCGCGCAACATCTGCGGCAGGCTCTCTTTCTCTTTGGTTGCGCCACGCAGTTCTTTGGCATACGTACCCACTTCCATGACGTGCTCATAACCAATGTAGATAGGCACCAGCGTGATCGGACGGGTTCCGCCGCGCAGCATCGCCTGAATGGTCATCGACAGCGTGCCGGTCTTCGGATCAAGCAGACGTCCGGTACGGGAGCGACCACCCTCCACGAAGTACTCCACGGAATAGCCGCGGCTGAACAGTTCGCCCAGATACTCGCGGAACACGGTGGAGTAGAGCTTATTGCCCTTGAAGGTACGACGGATAAAGAAGGCGCCCAGGCGGCGGAAGATCGGGCCCGCTGGCCAGAAATTCAGGTTAATACCGGCCGCGATGTGCGGTGGTACCAGCCCCTGGTGATAGAGCACGTAGGAGAGAAGCAGGTAGTCCATGTGGCTGCGGTGGCAGGGGACATAGACAATTTCATGGCCATCATGCGCCAGCTGGCGTACACGCTCGGCGTTATGAACGTTGATGCCCTGATACAGGCGGTTCCAGGTAAAGCCGAGAATACGATCGGAAAGGCGAATCATCTCGTAAGAAAAGTTCGCGGCAATCTCTTCCATCAGCGCAATGGCGTTCTGCTGGGCTTTCTCATGCGAAATCTTCTTGCTACGCGCTTCGTCTTCAACGGCGCGGGCTATCGCTTTGGAGGCCAATAGTTTGTTGAACAGGTCCTGACGCGCCGGGAGTCGTGGCCCGACGGCCGCGAGGCGCTGACGGGCGAAGTGCATACGTGCTACGCGCGCCAGCTTCTGCGCGATGATCTTGTCGGTACCGTGCTCATCTGCCATTCGGCGCAGTGAAACGGAAGGGGAGAAGCGCACAAAGCTGTCGCGTCCCAGCCAGGAGACCGCGAAGAACTTCTGGATGCCGTTAAGCATACGCAGCGGCGGATTCTCTTCGCCTTTTTCACGGCCCGGACGGCGGCCAAACATCACCGATACCGGCACCATCTGCACATCCAGATCGGGATTGCTGCGGTGCAGGTCGAGATAGTCGTGGAACAGCTTAATGGACTCTTCTTTTGGCGTGTAATAGGTAAACACACGCGGCCCGCCATGAATGAACACGTAGCGCGGCAGCAACGTGCCGTCGACTTCCAGCGGTTCAAGCGGGTCAGGTAAGTCATGCGCCAGACATTGGGCGCGAAGGGTCAGTAAGTCTGCCTTCGAGTTATAAGGCAAAACGTACATAATAGGACGCGACGTATCGAGCCCCAATTCCAGCGCGGGTTCTGCTGGGATAGACTTGCTTTTTACCAGGATGCTTAATGGTAAATTAAGTAATTTGTAGTAAATTCGTGGCCAGCCGGACATAAACGATGTAAAGCCTCTGGTTAATAATGCAATTGCGGCGCAAGGATAACAGAAAGCGCGCAAAATTTCTGTTGTTACCCGTCATACTTCAGGCTGTAGCGAAACGCGCTACAGTTCCTGTTACTGACGCTTTTTTTCATAAAAGGTTCTTTTAATGGCCAATAATACCACTGGGTTAACGCGTATCATCAAAGCCGCCGGCTATTCATGGAAAGGTTTCCGTGCCGCGTGGATCAACGAAGCCGCCTTTCGTCAGGAAGGTGTCGCCGCTATCATCGCGGTCATCATCGCCTGTTTCCTTGATGTCGATGCTATTACCCGCGTACTTCTCATCGGTTCCGTGCTTCTGGTGATGATAGTGGAAATTCTCAATAGCGCTATTGAGGCCGTTGTTGACCGTATTGGCTCAGAGTTCCACGAGCTCTCCGGTCGCGCGAAAGACATGGGTTCTGCCGCTGTGCTGCTGGCGATTATCACTGCAGTCATTACCTGGGTCACGCTGCTTTGGTCACATTTCCGATGAGCCTCGAGGAATAATTAAGTCCCTGGTTTTTTGTGCAGTTTTTGGTTCCAAATTCACCTTTGACTGTATATACTCACAGCATAACTGTATATACACCCAGGGGGCGGAATGAAAGCATTAACGACCAGGCAGCAAGAGGTGTTTGATCTCATTCGGGATCATATCGGCCAGACGGGTATGCCACCCACGCGTGCGGAAATCGCTCAGCGTCTGGGCTTCCGTTCTCCGAATGCTGCCGAAGAACACCTGAAAGCGCTGGCACGTAAGGGCGTGATTGAAATTGTTTCAGGCGCGTCACGCGGTATCCGCCTGCTGGTGGAAGAAGAGACGGGCATTCCGCTGATAGGCCGTGTTGCTGCGGGTGAGCCGCTGCTGGCGCAGCAGCATATCGAAGGCCACTACCAGGTTGATCCTGGTATGTTCAAGCCGAGCGCAGATTTTCTGCTGCGCGTAAGCGGCATGTCGATGAAAGATATCGGCATTCTCGACGGCGATCTGCTGGCGGTACACAAAACGCAGGATGTGCGTAACGGCCAGGTGGTGGTCGCGCGCATTGATGACGAAGTGACCGTTAAGCGTCTGAAAAAGCAGGGTAACACCGTTCAGTTGCTGCCCGAAAACAGCGAGTTCTCTCCCATTGTGGTCGATCTCCGCGAACAGAGCTTCTCTATCGAAGGTCTGGCGGTCGGTGTGATTCGCAACGGTGAATGGCTGTAATCTCTTCCTGACAGGCTACGGTTCCGCTGTAGCCTGCCTTATTGACCACTCCCGGTGTTTCTCATGTCACTGCTGACGGCATCCGATAAGGCATTGTGGCGTCTTGCACTGCCGATGATTTTCTCCAATATCACCGTGCCCTTGCTGGGTCTGGTCGACACGGCCGTTATTGGGCATCTCGATTCCCCTGTCTATCTTGGCGGCGTGGCGATTGGCGCGACGGCAACCAGCTTCCTCTTTATGCTGCTGCTCTTTTTGCGCATGAGCACCACCGGACTCACGGCACAGGCGTATGGTGCAAAAGATCCGTTACGCCTGGCGCGGGCGCTGGTGCAGCCGCTGATTCTTGCGTTGGGCGCGGGCGCGTTAATCGTTTTACTCCGCGATCCCCTGATTGACCTTGCGCTCCATATCGTTGGCGGCAGTGAGGCGGTACTGGAGCAGGCGCGACGTTTTCTCGAAATCCGCTGGCTCAGTGCGCCCGCTTCGCTGGCAAATCTGGTTCTGCTGGGTTGGTTACTGGGCGTTCAGTATGCTCGTGCGCCAGTGATTCTGCTGGTCGTGGGAAACCTGCTCAACATCGTGCTGGATCTCTGGCTGGTGATGGGCCTCCATATGAACGTGCGGGGCGCGGCTCTGGCGACGGCGATTGCTGAATACGGGACCTTTGTGATGGGGCTGTGGATGGTCTGGCGCGTGCTGGCGATGCGCGGGATCTCCCTCGCGCTGCTGAAAACCGCATGGCGCGGCAATATCCGTAAGCTGCTGGCGCTTAACCGTGACATCATGCTGCGCTCGCTGCTTCTGCAACTCTGCTTCGGCGCGCTGACGGTCTTCGGTGCACGGCTGGGGCCTGAAATCGTCGCGGTCAACGCGGTATTGATGACGCTGCTGACGTTTACCGCCTATGCGCTGGACGGCTTTGCCTACGCGGTTGAAGCACATTCGGGGCAGGCGTATGGCGCGCGTGAAAGCGGGCAGCTTCATGATGTCTGGCGGGCAGCCTGCCGTCAGTCAGGACTGGTAGCGCTGGTGTTTGCCGTGGTCTATGCCTGCTTCGGCGAACAGATTGTTGCCTTACTGACCTCTCTTCCTGCGCTGCGCGAACTGGCGAGCCACTATCTCATCTGGCAAGTCATCTTACCGGTGGTGGGTGTCTGGTGTTATCTGCTGGACGGCATGTTTATTGGTGCGACGCGCGGGGCGGAAATGCGTAACAGTATGGCCGTTGCGGCGGCGGGATTTGGCCTGACGCTGCTGACGCTTCCCTGGCTGGGGAATCACGGTTTGTGGTTGGCGCTTGCGGTCTTTCTCTCTCTGCGTGGCTTGTCGCTGGCTTTTATATGGCGCCGCCACTGGCAAAACAATACCTGGTTTCCTTCGCGTCACGATATATCGTGATGGTTAAAGATTCCGAATATGAAATCAACCGCCGAATCCTTAACTACAATAATTATCACGTCCAGCAGAAAAGAACGTAACGGACGTTACGACCCGACGCTTAACTAAGAGGACACGATGATGAATAAAGACGAAATCGGCGGCAACTGGAAGCAGTTCAAAGGTAAAGCGAAAGAACAGTGGGGTAAGCTGACGGATGACGATATGACCGTCATTGAAGGTAAGCGCGATCAGCTTGTCGGTAAAATTCAGGAACGTTACGGCTACGCGAAAGATCAGGCGGAAAACGAAGTCAAAGACTGGGAAACCCGCAACGATTACCGCTGGTAACGCTGAATAACCTACTGGGGCGGCTTCAGGCCGCCTTTTCTTTTGCTGCTAACGCGGCTTTTTTTTCACCAGAATAGAGTGGTCATGCTGACACTCATCCTGATGTCGACACGCTTCCACCTCGACACACGCTGAACACAGCCCGTGTGCTTCAATCACATTATGACGCAGGGCAAACCCCATTCTTGCCGCCAGCGTATGCATAATGTCTTCCACGCCTTCCGCAGCTTCTTCTTTCACTACGCCACAACGGTCGCAGATAAACATGGCCGACGTGTGGGTGGGCTGATCGAAAAGATGGCACAGTACATAGCTGTTTGTGGATTCCACTTTATGAACAAATCCTTGTTCCAGCAGGAAATCCAGTGCGCGATACACTGTCGGCGGTTTAGCCTGCGGCTCGCTTTCGCGGAGCAGGTCGAGCAGGTCATAGGCGCTGATGGCACCCTGTTGCAGGCTCATCAGACGTAAGACTTCAAGGCGCTGCGGAGTCAGGCGCACATTGCGTTGCGCGCACAGCTTTTCGGCCTGTGCTAACAGCTCTTTTGTGGACTTATCCATTGAGCACCTCGGATGTTCTGGGACGTAAAACCCTCACTTTATCATGTTCTGGTAAAAACACCGATATCCGTCAGGCTGTGCTATACCTGACGCATCGCAAATCGGGAATATCATTATGAAAAAACCAGACTGTATTAAGCACTGGCGCGACATAGAAGGACCGGATGACGCCACCTACCCCGACAGTAATGAGCTCTTTTCTATCGGTGCACCGCTGGCCCGCAGCCTTGGCCTCCGACGTATCGGCATTCATCATGAGCGTTTATTGCCCGGGCGTCGGACATCCTATCCCCATGCAGAGAGTGACGAAGAAGAGTTTATCTACGTGCTTGAGGGCTATCCTGAAGCCTGGATTAATGGCTATTTGTGGAAACTTGAACCCGGCGACAGCGTGGGATTTCCTGCCGGAACCGGCGTCTGCCATACCTTTATCAACAACACGGATGAAGAGGTTCGGTTACTGGTGGTGGGCGAGGCTAACAAGAAGCACAACCGCATCTACTATCCGCTCAATCCGGTCTATGCCGCCACGCGGGAGGATCGCTGGGTTGACCATCCTCCGCAGTTTTTTGGCCCGCATGATGGAAAACCTGTGAAAAAATAATTTCCTCTTCTATAAATATTGAAGGCCGTCACAAATTACAACAGGCCGTAAGGGAATTTCACTTAGGGAAAGAAATAGCGGGTCTTTTGCTTCTTATTCACAGCAATAGTTCGTTCCTGTTTGGGTGATAACAGACAGGGGTTATCTAATAACAAACTATTACGGGCATACTGTGAAAAAACATTTTAAATTTTCGGTGGTTAGCATTGCTGTTTCCCTGTTTATGGCAAATCAGGCGGGAGCAGCCAATACCTGGACAGAATCACGTAGCGACGCCATGGGCGGGACGGGCGTAGCCGCTGGCAGTTATGGCAGCGGAGCGTTAATCAACCCCGCGCTGCTGGCAAAGGCAAAACCGGACGATGATGTGACGGTCATTTTGCCATCCGTTGGGGTGCAGGTGACGGATGAAGACAATCTTCAGGATGAGATTGATACCATCAACGACAAAATCAATCACTATAAGGATGTGGTTGATAACCTTACGCCTATTGAAGTCATCACCAATCCGTTAGGTTCGATCAACCAGTTCCAGGGCGCGGCCAAAGATCTTGCCGATGAACTGGACTATCTCAAGGGTAAAACTGCACGTGCAACGGCAGGGGCAGGACTTGCCGTGAGTATCCCTAACGATGTGCTTTCCGTGGCCTTTATGGCCAAAGGTTATGCTCATGGTCGGGTTAGCTCATCTATCGACCAGCAAGATATTGATTATCTGCGCAGTATTCAACGAAGCGATGTGGTTGCTGCCGGTGTTGCCCTGGATGCAGCGCTGAATGGCACGGATCAGATTACCAAAAACCTCAACTCAACGGCGTCTGGCCGGGCGGCGATTGTGTCCGACTACGGTATTGCGGTTGCCCGTCAGTTCGATCTCGGGGGCATCCCGGTTTCCGTTGGCGTCACGCCAAAACTGCAAAAAACCTGGATCTATAACTACACCACTTCCATCTACGATTACGACAGTAATAAGTGGAACGATAGCCGCTACCGTACAGACGATACGGGCTTTAACGTTGATGCTGGTATTGCCGCTGATTTTGGCGAAAACTGGACGGTCGGCCTGAGCGGGCAAAACCTGATGTCACGCGATATCGACAGCAAGGATATCCGCATCCGCAATGGGCGTACGGGAGAAGTGGTGAGCTATAAAGACACCTACCAGATCCGTCCGCTGGTCACCGCGGGCGCCGCCTGGCACAACGATCTTGTTACGCTGACCGCTGATGGCGATCTGACCGAAACCAAAGGTTTCAAGAGCGAAGATACGTCGCAGTATGTTGGGGTAGGTGCTGAAGTAACCCCGCTGAGCTGGCTGGCGGTACGCGCAGGTTATCGCGCTGACGTGAAGGGTAACGACAGCAACGTCTTTACCGGTGGTGTCGGCTTCGCGCCGTTCAACACCGTGCATGTTGACCTGATGGGCCTCTACGGTGAAGACGAAACCTGGGGCGCAGGGGCACAGCTAAGCATGACGTTCTAAAGTGCACCGGAGGCGCTGCGCCTCCGGCTTTTCTTTGTGCTATAGTAGCGCCCCTTTTCCACCAGATGCTTAAAACTTCGCCATGTTGTCAGAATACCAGACCGCTTTCCCAGCACACCGTTTCTCCATTGCGCCAATGCTCGACTGGACGGACAGACACTGCCGCTTCTTCCTGCGTCAGCTCTCCCACCATACGCTGCTGTACACCGAAATGGTGACCACTGGTGCAATCATTCACGGCAAGGGCGACTATCTCGCATACAGTGAAGAAGAGCATCCGGTTGCCTTGCAGCTGGGTGGCAGCGATCCGGCCGCGCTGGCGCAGTGTGCGAAGCTGGCGGAAGCGCGCGGCTATGACGAGATTAACCTCAACGTTGGCTGTCCTTCAGACCGTGTGCAAAACGGTATGTTCGGTGCGTGTCTGATGGGGAACGCGCAGCTGGTTGCCGACTGTATCAAGGCGATGCGTGATGTGGTCTCCATTCCCGTGACGGTCAAAACCCGTATCGGCATTGACGACCAGGACAGCTACGAATTCCTGTGCGATTTCATCAACACGGTGTCCGGCAAAGGCGAATGCGAGATGTTTATCATCCACGCCCGTAAAGCCTGGCTCTCCGGCCTGAGCCCGAAAGAGAACCGTGAGATCCCACCGCTGGACTATCCGCGCGTATATCAGCTTAAACGTGATTTCCCGCATCTGACGATGTCGATCAACGGCGGTATTAAGTCGCTTGAAGAAGCCAAAGCGCACCTTGAACATATGGACGGCGTGATGGTCGGACGCGAGGCGTATCAGAACCCGGGCATTCTGGCGACGGTCGACCGTGAAATCTTTGGCGTTGACGGCGCCGATACCGATCCGGTTGCCGTCGTGCGCGCCATGTATCCTTACATTGAGCGCGAGCTGAGCAACGGCACGTATCTCGGCCACATTACCCGCCATATGTTGGGCCTGTTCCAGGGCATACCGGGGGCGCGGCAGTGGCGTCGTTACCTCAGTGAGAACGCACATAAAGCCGGTGCGGATATCGAGGTGCTGGAACATGCGCTGCGACTGGTCGCAGATAAGCGATAATTTTCGCTAAAAGATCGTCAAATTCACCACGCCCTGCATATCATTGCGGGGCGTTTTTCTTTAAGAACAATGATTTAGTTTTGGCATGATTCTTGTAATACAAACTGTATTACTCGGGAACTCGTGGGAGAGCACCATGCTGGAACTACTTTTTGTCATTGGCTTTTTTGTCATGCTGTTAGCCACGGGCGTTTCGCTGCTTGGCATTCTCGTTGCGCTCGTCGTGGCGACGGTGGTGATGTTTATCGGCGGACTGTTTGCCCTGACCATCAAGCTGCTGCCGTGGTTATTACTGGCCATTGCGGTGGTGTGGGCGATACGGGCGATTAAATCACCAAAACTGCCGACTTATCAGCGCAATAACCGCTTCCGTTACTAAGGTATTGAGGGGTTCGTCACATACTTGTAACTTTCCCGGCAGCATTACTTAGAACAGAATAGGATTTACTTATCGAATCTGTCACTATGGCTGCCGCTACAGAATTCATCGAGCTGTACCCTACATACAGCCGAACTAAAAAAAGAAAGGGCTTCCCACGGGAAGCCCAATTTCTTTTTGGAGCTCAGGGAATGAGTAAACTTGAACCCTGTGTCGCCCGGCTTTCCAGCACCTCATGCGCACGCTGCGCATCGGTCAGCGGATATTTCTGCGCATCCGCCACGTCCACCTTAATCACGCCGCTGGCGATCAGCGAGAACAGCTCGTTGCTGGCTTCCTCCAGTTCTTCCCGGTTGGTGATATAGCCCTGCAGGGAAGGGCGGGTCACGTAGAGCGAGCCTTTCTGATTCAGGATGCCAAGATTGACGCCAGTGACAGCGCCTGACGCATTCCCGAAGCTCACCATCAGCCCGCGACGTTGCAGGCAGTCCAGCGACGCCTCCCAGGTGTCTTTGCCCACCGAGTCATACACCACGCGCACTTTTTTACCGCCAGTAATCTCTTTCAGGCGCTCGACGATGCTCTCTTCGCGATAGTTGATCACCTGCCACGCCCCCGCGTCCAGCGCACGCTGCGCTTTTTGGGCATTGCCCACGGTACCGATGAGTTTCGCGCCTAAGGCTTTCGCCCACTGGCAGGCAATCAGCCCCACGCCACCCGCTGCGGCATGAAAAAGAAACTGCTCGTCGGGTTTAATTTCATAGGTTTTGCGCAGCAGATAGTAAACCGTTAACCCCTTCAGGAACGAAGCGGCCGCCTGCTCGAAGGAGATAGCGCCAGGCAGCAGAGCGGCTTTATCCGCCGGAACGTTGTGGACGGAGCTGTAAGCGCCCAGCGCAGATTGCGCATACACCACGCGGTCGCCCTCTTTAATATGCTTAACCGCGCTGCCCACTTTAATGACGACACCGGCCGCCTCGGTGCCCAGACCACTCGGCATTGACGGAGGCGGGTAGAGACCGCCGCGAATATAGGTATCGATGTAGTTAATGCCGATAGCTTTGTTTTCAACCTGGATTTCGTTCTCGCCAGGCGCTGCGGGGGTAAACTCCACCGCTTTCAGTACGTCCGGACCGCCGTGTTTCTGGAACTCAATGCGCGTTGCCATGCTCCCTCCGTAAGAAAAATATGGTAATCTTTCGACCCACTCTTTATCTCGGTAACTCCATTCACTATGGCAGGAAACAAACCCTTCAACAAACAGACTGAACCCCGCGAGCGTGATTTCCAGGTCGCAGGGTTAAAAGTCCCGCCGCACTCGATTGAAGCGGAACAGTCGGTGTTGGGCGGTTTAATGCTGGATAACGAACGCTGGGACGACGTCGCTGAGCGCGTGGTGTCTGAGGATTTCTACACCCGTCCGCACCGTCATATCTTTACCGAAATGGCGCGCCTGCAGGAGTCGGGCAGCCCGATTGACCTGATTACGCTCGCGGAATCGCTTGAGCGTCAGGGTCAGCTGGACAGCGTCGGCGGGTTTGCCTACCTGGCAGAACTGTCAAAAAACACGCCAAGTGCGGCGAACATCAGCGCTTATGCTGATATCGTGCGGGAACGTGCCGTCGTCCGTGAGATGATATCGGTGGCGAACGAGATCGCCGAAGCCGGTTTTGATCCGCAGGGGCGCACCAGCGAAGACCTGCTCGACCTGGCGGAGTCCCGCGTCTTTAAAATTGCCGAAAGCCGTGCGAACAAAGACGAAGGGCCTAAAAACATTGCCGATGTGCTCGACGCGACCGTGGCGCGTATCGAGCAGTTGTTCCAGCAACCGCATGATGGTGTCACCGGGGTCAACACCGGTTATGACGACCTCAACAAAAAGACCGCCGGCCTGCAGCCGTCGGATCTGATTATCGTTGCGGCGCGTCCGTCGATGGGTAAAACGACATTTGCGATGAACCTCGTCGAAAATGCCGCAATGTTGCAGGATAAACCTGTTCTCATCTTCAGTCTTGAGATGCCCTCCGAGCAGATTATGATGCGTTCTCTGGCATCGCTGTCGCGCGTGGACCAGACCCGTATCCGTACCGGCCAGCTCGATGATGAAGACTGGGCGCGTATCTCCGGCACGATGGGCATTCTGCTGGAAAAACGTAACATCTATATCGATGACTCCTCTGGCCTGACGCCGACGGAAGTGCGCTCCCGCGCGCGCCGTATCGCCCGCGAACACGGCGGCATCGGCCTCATCATGATCGACTACCTCCAGCTGATGCGCGTGCCGTCGCTCTCCGATAACCGTACGCTGGAAATTGCAGAGATTTCCCGCTCGCTCAAGGCGTTAGCCAAAGAGCTGCACGTGCCGGTGGTGGCGCTATCGCAGCTGAACCGCTCCCTGGAACAACGTGCCGATAAACGCCCGGTCAACTCCGACCTGCGTGAATCCGGCTCCATCGAGCAGGATGCCGACTTAATCATGTTCATCTACCGTGATGAGGTTTATCACGAGAACAGCGACCTGAAAGGGATCGCCGAAATTATTATTGGTAAACAACGTAACGGCCCGATCGGGACGGTGCGTCTGACCTTTAACGGACAGTGGTCGCGTTTCGACAACTACGCCGGTCCTCAATATGATGATGAGTAATTTCTAAGGAATTCAAATGCAAGCGGCAACTGTAGTCATTAACCGCCGCGCTCTGCGACACAACCTGCAACGTTTGCGTGAACTGGCGCCCGCCAGCAAGCTCGTTGCAGTCGTGAAAGCGAACGCTTACGGACACGGTCTTCTTGAGACCGCGCGAACGCTCCCCGATGCCGACGCCTTTGGCGTCGCCCGTCTTGAAGAAGCTCTCCGCCTGCGTGCGGGGGGGATCACGCAACCCATTTTGCTGCTGGAAGGCTTTTTCGAAGCCACAGACTTGCCTACGATTGCTGACCAGCATCTGCACACGGCGGTACATAACGAAGAACAGCTGTCCGCGCTGGAAAACGCCGAGCTGAGTGAACCCGTTACCGTCTGGATGAAGCTCGACACGGGCATGCACCGTCTGGGCGTTCGCCCGGAAAATGCGGAGGCGTTTTATCAGCGTTTGTGCCGGTGCAAAAACGTGCGCCAGCCCGTGAACATCGTCAGCCATTTTGCGCGTGCCGATGAGCCTGAATGTGGGGCAACCGAGCAGCAGCTCGATATCTTTAACACCTTCTGCGAAGGCAAGCCGGGAATGCGCTCGATTGCGGCTTCCGGCGGGATCCTGCTGTGGCCGCAGTCGCACTTTGACTGGGCGCGCCCGGGCATTATTCTTTATGGCGTGTCGCCTCTGGAGAGCAAACCCTGGGGGCCGGACTTTAGCTTTAAGCCAGTGATGTCTCTGGTCTCGAATCTGATTGCCGTGCGTGAGCACAAAGCGGGCGAGCCGGTGGGCTATGGCGGCACCTGGATTAGCGAGCGCGACACGCGCCTTGGCGTGGTGGCGATGGGCTACGGAGATGGCTATCCGCGTGCTGCACCGACAGGTACACCGGTGCTGGTCAACGGTCGCGAGGTCAACATTGTCGGTCGCGTCGCGATGGACATGATTTGCGTGGACCTTGGACCCGACGCCCAGGATAAAGCAGGTGATGATGTGGTGATGTGGGGTGAGGGCCTGCCCGTTGAGCGCATTGCTGAAATCACGAAAGTGAGTGCTTACGAACTTATCACGCGCCTGACCTCCCGGGTGGCGATGAAATACCTTGACTGAACCGTCTGTGAAGTGAGGTTATTAACCTCACTTCAACTTTATTAACATCCTCTCGACCTTCTCACACTTCCGGTTTATTGTTGAAACTCCTGCCTCATCGAATTCCGGAGAACCATCGCGTGTTTCAGAACGTTGACGCCTATGCCGGCGACCCTATTCTCTCCTTAATGGAGCGTTTCAAAGAAGATCCTCGCAGCGATAAAGTGAACCTCAGCATCGGTTTGTATTACAACGAAGAGGGTATTATTCCTCAGTTACAAGCCGTTGCCGAAGCCGAAGCGCGTCTGAATGCGGTCCCGCATGGAGCGTCGCTCTATCTGCCGATGGAAGGGCTCAATGCGTACCGCAATACCATCGCACCGCTGCTGTTTGGGGCCGATCATCCGGTACTTGCGCAAAAACGTGTGGCGACCATCCAGACGCTGGGTGGATCGGGCGCGCTGAAAGTTGGTGCTGATTTCCTGAAAAAATACTTCCCGGATTCCGGCGTGTGGGTCAGTGACCCGACGTGGGAAAACCACGTCGCAATTTTTGAGGGCGCAGGCTTTAATGTCGAGACTTATCCGTGGTTTGACAGCGAAACCAACGGCGTGCGCGTTGAAGCCCTGCTGGAAAAACTGAAAACGTTGCCGGCGCGCAGCATTGTGCTGCTGCATCCGTGCTGCCACAACCCAACGGGTGCGGACCTCACCAATGACCAGTGGGATGCCGTCATTGAGGTGCTCAAGGCTCGCAACCTGATTCCATTCCTCGACATCGCCTATCAGGGCTTTGGCGCCGGGATGGAAGACGATGCCTATGCTATCCGCGCCGTTGCGAGTGCCGGCCTGCCTGTGCTGGTGAGCAACTCTTTCTCGAAAATCTTCTCCCTGTATGGCGAACGCGTCGGCGGGCTGTCCGTGGTCTGCGAAGATGCCGAAGCTGCCAGCCGCGTGCTGGGCCAGCTTAAAGCTACGGTGCGCCGTATCTACTCCAGCCCCCCGAACTTTGGTGCGCAGGTTGTGGCGACGGTACTCGGCGACGAACAGCTGAAAGCTAGCTGGCTTGCCGAAGTGGAATCCATGCGTAAGCGCATTCTGTCGATGCGTCAGGAGCTGGTCAACGTGCTGAAAGAGGCGGTACCGGGGCATAACTTTGATTATCTGATCAGGCAGCGCGGGATGTTCAGCTACACCGGTTTGAGCGCCGCGCAGGTCGACCGTCTGCGCGACGAGTTCGGCGTCTACCTGATTGCCAGCGGCCGCATGTGCGTCGCGGGTCTCAATGCCAGCAACGTTCATCGCGTGGCACAGGCATTTGCTGCGGTAATGTAAGTACTCACTATGGTTTCTCCCTCTCCCTGTGGGAGAGGGCCGGGGTGAGGGCATCAGGCTACTCAGGTCGATGTCTCGCTTTGTGATCGTCTTCTTTTTCTGCAGATTGATAATCAAAAACTCCTTTTCTTCACCTGCCGCTGGGGTTATGGTCGGATAGTTTTTTGACCATTCACTCAAAATAAAACGATAACAAACTGAATATTCAGGGGAAAATATGCGCAAGATCACACTGGCGCTCAGCGCCGCCTGCTTATTGTTCTCACTTAATAGTGCCGTCGTCGCGCGCGCTTCTGCGCCAACGCCGCTTTACACCGGCACTACCGCTGCCATTCTTGCCGAACAGGCTCCTATTCACTGGGTATCCGTAGCCCAAATCGAAAACAGTCTGATGGGCCGCCCGCCCATGGCCGTTGGCTTTGATATTGACGACACCGTTCTGTTCTCCAGCCCGGGATTCTGGCGCGGCAAAAAAATGTATTCGCCGGACAGCGAAGCGTATCTGAAGAACCCGGCGTTCTGGGAAAAGATGAATAACGGCTGGGACGATTACAGTATCCCGAAAGAGGTCGCCCGGGCGGTCATTGCCATGCATGTGAAGCGCGGCGACAGCATTTACTTCGTCACCGGTCGTAGTCAGACCAAAACAGAAACCGTCTCCAGAACCCTGCAGGATGATTTCCAGATCCCGGCTGCCAACATGAACCCGGTCATTTTTGCGGGTGACAAAGAAGGGCAAAACACCAAAACCCAGTGGCTGGAGAAGAAAAACATCAAAGTGTTCTATGGTGATTCGGATAACGACATTACCGCGGCGCAGGATACAGGAGCCAGAGCGATCAGGGTGTTACGCGCCTCTAACTCGACCTATCGACCGCTGCCAATGGCCGGAAAATTTGGCGAAGAGGTGATTGTTAACTCGGAGTATTAAGCGTCTGGCCGCGAGTTTGATTCTTTTTTAATCAAATCTCGCTGCGGCGGGTTTTACCTTTCGACTTCTTGCTGCACACTTAGAAAGGTTCATCTTTCTAAACGGAGCAGCACATGTGGTATCAACAGACCCTGACCTTAAGCGCTAAACCCCGCGGGTTTCACCTGGTGACGGAGGAAGTCATCGGGCAAATCCGCGATTTGTCGCGCGTCAGAACGGGTTTACTGCATCTGCTGCTTCAACACACGTCAGCCTCCCTCACGCTTAATGAAAATTGCGATCCCACTGTCCGGTCTGATATGGAAAACCATTTTCTGAAGAGTGTCCCGGACAACGCCCCCTATGAGCACGATTATGAGGGCGCAGATGACATGCCTTCGCATATCAAATCTTCTCTGCTCGGGGTATCGCTGATGCTGCCGGTACATAACGGGCGGCTACTGCTGGGAACGTGGCAAGGGATCTGGCTGGGAGAACATCGCATTCACGGTGGTTCGCGTAAAATTATCGCAACGCTACAAGGGGAATAATGATGACAATTTCGGAGCTACTTCAGTACTGCATGAGTAAACCTGGCGCGGAGCAGAGCGTGCATAGCGACTGGAAAGCCACGCAGATAAAAGTGGGAGATGTGCTGTTTGCGATGGTGAAAGAGGTCGAAGGCCGCCCGGCCGCGTCGCTGAAAACCAGCCCGGAGCTGGCGGATTTGCTACGTCAGCAGCATGATGATGTGAGGCCGAGCAAACACCTGAATAAGGCGCACTGGAGCACGGTTTATCTGGATGGATCCCTGCCCGGCTCGCAAATTTACTATCTGGTGGATGCGTCTTATAAACAGGCCGTAGAGCTGCTGCCGGAAGCGACCCGACAACAACTCTCCGTCTGACATTACAGCAACGGTTTAAGGAAGCGCGCGGTGTGCGAGGCTTCGCACTCTGCAACGGTCTCTGGCGTACCGGAGACGAGGATTTCACCGCCGCCGCTGCCGCCTTCCGGGCCGAGATCGACAATCCAGTCCGCGGTTTTAATCACGTCCAGATTATGTTCGATGACCACAATCGTGTTGCCCTGATCGCGCAGCTGATGCAGCACGTCGAGCAACTGCTGGATATCCGCAAAGTGCAGACCGGTGGTCGGCTCATCCAGAATATACAGCGTCTGACCGGTGCCGCGTTTGGAGAGCTCACGCGCCAGCTTCACGCGCTGGGCTTCACCGCCCGACAGCGTAGTGGCGGACTGCCCCAGACGAATGTAGGTCAGACCGACGTCCATCAGGGTCTGCAGCTTACGCGCCAGCGCAGGGACGGCGTCAAAGAACTCGCGCGCCTCTTCGATGGTCATGTCCAGCACTTCGTGAATGGTCTTGCCTTTGTACTTAATTTCCAGCGTTTCGCGGTTATAGCGTTTACCTTTGCACTGGTCGCACGGGACGTAGATATCCGGCAGGAAGTGCATCTCAACTTTGATGACGCCATCGCCCTGGCACGCTTCACAGCGGCCGCCGCGCACGTTAAAGCTGAACCGTCCCGGCGTGTACCCGCGTGAACGCGCTTCCGGCACGCCGGCGAACAGTTCACGTACGGGCGTGAAGACGCCGGTATAGGTCGCCGGGTTCGAGCGAGGGGTTCGGCCAATCGGGCTCTGGTCAATGTCGATAACCTTATCGAAATGTTCCAGCCCCTGAATGTCTCGGTACGGCGCGGGCTCGGCCAGCGTCGCACCGTTCAGCGCCGTCTGCGCAATCGGGAACAGGGTATCGTTAATCAGCGTCGATTTACCGGAACCGGACACGCCAGTGATGCAGGTAAACAGGCCAACCGGTAGCGTCAGCGTCACATCTTTCAGGTTGTTGCCGCGCGCGCCGGTCAGCTTCAGCACTTTTTCCGGATCTGCCGCTACGCGCTGTTTTGGCACCTCAATCTTACGCTTGCCGCTCATGTACTGGCCGGTCAGCGACTCGGGTACCGCCATAATGTCTTTCAGCGTCCCTTCCGCGACCACCTGACCGCCGTGTACGCCCGCGCCAGGACCAATGTCGATCACGTGATCCGCAGCGCGAATCGCGTCTTCGTCGTGCTCCACCACAATCACCGTGTTACCGAGGTTGCGCAGGTGGACCAACGTGCCGAGCAGACGTTCGTTGTCGCGCTGGTGCAGGCCGATTGACGGCTCATCCAGCACGTACATCACGCCGACTAAGCCCGCGCCAATCTGGCTGGCCAGGCGGATACGCTGGGCCTCACCGCCGGACAGCGTTTCTGCCGAGCGGGAAAGCGTCAGGTAGTTCAGACCCACGTTCACCAGGAACTTGAGACGATCGCCAATCTCCTTCAGCACTTTTTCAGCGATTTTCGCGCGCTGACCGGAGAGCTTCAGGTTGTTGAAGAAGTCCATCGCGTGGCCGATGCTCATGTCTGAGATGGTCGGCAGCGCCGTGTTTTCGACAAAGACATGACGCGCTTCGCGACGCAGACGCGTGCCTTCACAGGTGGCACAGGAGCGGTTGCTGATGAACTTCGCCAGCTCCTCGCGTACCGCGCTGGATTCGGTCTCCTTGTAGCGGCGCTCCATATTGTGCAGCACCCCTTCGAACGGGTGGCGACGCACGGAGGTATCACCGCGATCGTTCATGTATTTGAACTCAATGTTCTCTTTACCGGAACCGAAGAGGATCACTTTGTGCACGTTCGGGCTGAGGCTGGCCCACGGCGCTTCCACGTCGAACTTATAGTGCTCCGCCAGCGATTTCAGCATCTGGAAGTAGTAAAAGTTACGCTTATCCCAGCCGCGAATGGCGCCGCCTGCCAGCGACAGCTCAGGGTTCTGGATCACGCGGTCCGGGTCGAAATACTGCTGTACGCCCAGGCCGTCGCAGGTTGGGCATGCGCCTGCCGGGTTGTTAAACGAGAACAGACGCGGTTCCAGCTCGCGCATGCTGTAGCCGCAAATCGGGCAGGCAAAGTTGGCGGAGAAGAGCAGCTCTTCCGCTTTCGGGTCGTCCATATCGGAAACAACGGCGGTACCACCGGAGAGTTCCAGCGCCGTTTCGAACGATTCCGCAAGACGCGTCGCGAGGTCTTCACGCACCTTAAAGCGATCGATCACCACTTCAATGGTGTGCTTTTTCTGCAGCTCCAGTTTTGGCGGATCTGACAGGTCGCACACTTCGCCGTCAATACGGGCGCGGATATAGCCCTGGCTTGCCAGGTTCTCCAGCGTTTTGGTGTGTTCGCCTTTACGCTCTTTAATAATTGGCGCCAGCAGCATCAGGCGTTTGCCTTCCGGCTGCGACAGCACGTTATCCACCATCTGGCTCACGGTCTGCGCCGCCAGCGGGACGTCGTGGTCCGGGCAGCGCGGCTCACCCACGCGCGCATACAGCAGACGCAGGTAGTCGTGAATTTCAGTAATGGTACCGACCGTTGAACGCGGGTTATGCGAAGTCGACTTCTGCTCGATGGAGATCGCAGGCGATAACCCTTCAATATGATCGACATCCGGTTTTTCCATCAGCGACAGGAACTGACGCGCGTACGCGGAGAGAGATTCAACGTAACGACGCTGTCCTTCGGCATACAAGGTGTCGAAAGCCAGTGAGGATTTGCCAGACCCCGAAAGCCCGGTCACGACGATGAGTTTGTCGCGAGGGATTATGAGGTTGATATTTTTGAGATTGTGGGTGCGGGCGCCCCGAACTTCGATCTTATCCATTCACCTTTCCCGGTTGAAACACGGATTGCCTGGTTTGTTTGAAGGACAAACGGCTGTCAGAAACGGCTAATTATGACACAATTTAACCTGTTTGAATATACAGTATTGGAATGCATTTTCTGATTCGCTGTGTAACAATGTCGAGTTCGCGTGAGATTTCGGAACCGACTACGCAACTATGCAAATTGCCGCGTGGAAATGGTACACTCGCGCGTTTACACTATTAAGAAACGTATTCAGGAGACACGAACATGGCCAGCAGAGGCGTAAACAAGGTGATTCTCGTCGGTAATCTGGGCCAGGACCCGGAAGTACGCTACATGCCGAGTGGTGGCGCAGTTGCCAACATTACGCTGGCTACTTCCGAATCCTGGCGTGATAAAGCGACCGGTGAGATGAAAGAGCAGACTGAATGGCACCGCGTGGTGCTGTTTGGCAAACTGGCAGAAGTTGCCGGTGAGTATCTGCGTAAAGGTTCTCAGGTCTATATCGAAGGCCAACTGCGCACCCGTAAATGGACCGATCAGTCCGGCGCTGAGAAGTACACCACCGAAGTTGTGGTAAACGTTGGCGGTACCATGCAGATGCTGGGCGGCCGTCAGGGCGGTGGCGCGCCAGCAGGTGGCGGTCAGCAGCAGCAGGGCGGTTGGGGTCAGCCTCAGCAGCCACAGGGCGGCAACCAGTTCAGCGGCGGCGCGCAGTCTCGTCCGCAGCAGCAGTCTGCTCCGGCACCGTCTAACGAGCCACCAATGGACTTCGACGACGACATCCCGTTCTGATCAACGGATGCTCAAACAAAAAACCCAGACATCGTCTGGGTTTTTTATTTATACAGGAATCAGGTAATCACCATTGGCCAGTCTGGTGGCTGGTGGCTCATTGCCTCTACCATCACGACTTTAATATTTTCCCAGACAGCGGCAATATCCAGCAGGGTGATGCCCAACAGGCCCGTTGCGAACCAGCAAGCCGCGCCAAGTCCCAGCAGAGTGCTGATGACCGCAAGACCCGCGTAGTCAGATTTACGAAACTGAATGTTCAGCGTGCTGGCTAAAAACATCAGTACCGCGCTCAACAAAGGCCAGCGCAGGAGAACCATGCTGGTAGTAATGGTTGCCATAGAACCCATCCTCTACAAAACAGACGAACTGAATGAAACGGTGTTTCTCGTTACAGAATATGTGTGAACTATATCACATTTGTTGATTTATTCGCCAGCGTCTGAGCGTTCAAAATGGGGATTTTATTACGCAAAAAAGGCGATGGTGCCGGGTACCTGGGTCCCGATACCTGGGTGAGCGGACACACGATGGGCCAGCCACGAGGTTTTTATAAGTGGCACGTTATTTTTTGCTCATCCTGAAAATAATGTGGTAATAGCCGGGCATTTATAAAACATCGATTCTCTGTTGTGTTATCTTCAAACCCCACATGTTCGCTGGATAATTATTTCCCTTAATTGAAACGGAACGAATACTTACAGTTTAGCTTACGGGAAAATATTATCGTCATAACGAAATTTAAGATTTTTAATACTAAAAGTCAGTTGCTAACTTCGCATGATTCATGCAACGTAATCACCTGTTTAACAAAGCATCCGGCCTTCATTACTACAGGCGTACAACATGCAGGGATATAGGGCGGGAAATGAATCGTAGCGCGCGGCGCAAAATGCTCAGGGTAGTAGGGATCATCATGGTAGTTATGCTGCCGGTGATGCTTGCCCTATGGTTTGCCCAGCTAAGAGCCGTGTCGGAAACAAGCGCTCAGCTCCGTACATTTGCTGAACTGGCTTTAGACAAAACAGAACTGGTTATTCAACAAGTTGATCTGGCCCGGGACGAGGCCGAAAAATATCAGGGTAAACTTTGTACACCGGAACATCGCCAATATATGTTGAACGTTGTGCGTGGCCGCCTGTTTGTCGCTGATTTAATTTATGCAGAAGGTCAGAATTTTCTTTGTTCAACCGTTTTTACGCCGGACCAACCTTACGCGATCCCGATTGCCAATTACACCCGTAAACCTGACATCGCTATCTATTATTTTCGCGACACGCCATTTTATACTGGCTATAAAATGACATATATGCAGCGTGGAAATTATGTCGTGGTGGTCAATCCGCTTTCTTACAGCGAAGTGATGTCTACCGATCATTCTCTCTCCTGGGGAGTGTACGACACGGTAACCAATGCATTCTTTTCCGTTAGCCAGAAAGCTAATCCTTCTTTATTAAATTCGATGATTCAGGATAAGGAATCGGTATTTCAAAAAGATAACCGTTTCTATACCGTCGTGAAATCACCGAAACGGCCTATTGCCGCTATCGTGTCGACGTCAAATAAGCGTTTTTACGAAACGCTCTACCATCAGGCGACGTTGACGCTGCCGCTGGGGATGATCTGCAGCATTATTATTTTGCTGGTATGGTCGCGGACGCACCGCGAGCTTAATTCGCCAGGGCGGTTGCTGCATCGGGCGTTGCACAAACGACAGCTTTGCCTGCACTACCAGCCGATTATTGATATCAAGAACAACCAGTGCGTGGGGGCAGAGGCGTTGTTGCGCTGGCCGGGTTTCAACGGGCAGGTGATGAGTCCGGCTGAGTTTATTCCGCTGGCTGAAAAAGAGGGAATGAGCGAGCGGATTACGGATTATGTCGTTGAGGAGGTATTCAGCGATCTGGGCCATTTCCTGGCTGAGCATCCGCATCTCTATATTTCAATTAACCTGTCGGCCACGGATTTCCACTCCTCGCGGCTGATCGCCATGATTTCTGACAAGGCGCGCCACTATGCCGTCCGTGCCCAGCAAATCAAAATCGAAGTGACGGAACGTGGGTTCATTGATGTGCCAAAAACCACTCCGGTGATTCAGGCTTTCCGGCAGGCGGGTTATGAAGTGGCGATCGATGATTTCGGGACCGGTTACTCGAACCTGCACAACCTCTATTCGCTGAACGTCGACATTCTGAAAATCGATAAATCGTTTATCGATACGCTAACGACCAACAGCACCAGCCACCTGATCGCCGAGCATATTATCGAGATGGCGCAAAGCCTGCGGCTTAAAACCATTGCGGAAGGGGTCGAAACGGCAGAGCAGGTGAGTTGGTTGCTGAAGCGTGGCGTCCAGTTCTGTCAGGGATGGCACTTCGCGAAAGCGATGCCGCCCCAGGAATTTATGACCTGGCAGCAGCAACCTTTGCACTAAGGGTGATTAATTCAACTGGTGGCGATAGTCGCTCGGCGTACGGTCAAACTCGCGGCGAAACACGCGGGAAAAGGTTTGTTGCGACACATAGCCAAGATCCATCGCGATATCAAAAATCGGTCGCTGCGTTGAGCGTAACGCCTGCGCCGCCAGCAGCAATCTGCGCTGACGAATGTACTCACCCAGGGTTTGATGCATAACCGTGCGGAACATTCTCTGTAAATACCATTTCGAATAGCCCGACTTTTTAGCGACCACATCAATGTTCAACGGTTGATCGATATGATCATCAATCCATTCAATAAGTGTCTGAATAATCTGCTGATGCGACATAAGGTTGCCCCTCTGTAGATACAACTTTCTTGGTTGATTCGTCGTTTTCTCTGCGGGGGAGTATAATTCCTCAAGTTAACTTGAGGTAAAGAGGTTTTATGGAAAAGAGATTGCCGCGTATTAAAGCGCTTTTAACCCCCGGCGAAGTGGCAAAGCGAAGCGGTGTTGCGGTATCGGCGCTCCACTTCTATGAAAGCAAAGGGTTAATTAAAAGCATCCGTAACGGCGGAAACCAGCGCCGCTATACCCGTGACGTTCTCCGTTACGTGGCGATTATCAAAATTGCGCAACGAATCGGCATTCCCCTGGCGACGATAGGTGAGGCGTTTGGGGTGTTGCCGGAGGGCCACACGCTGAGCCCGAAAGAGTGGAAAGAGCTCTCCTCCCAGTGGCGTGAAGAACTGGACAGACGTATCCATACGCTGGTTGCGCTGCGCGATGAACTGGACGGTTGTATCGGCTGCGGCTGTCTGTCCCGTAGCGACTGCCCGTTGCGGAACCCCGGCGACAGGCTGGGCGAGCAGGGGACAGGGGCGCGGCTGCTGGAGGAGGAGTAAGTCTCTGCGGCCTGCGCGTCGGGTGGCGGCTGCGCCGCAAAAAGAACTAAAGCGCCACTAAGGGCGCTTTAGTTTTTCCCGGTCTTTGTCTTTCTCTCTATCCCGCTGGTTCACGGGAGGGTTTCCCCCGACATCAGCACCCCTCGTGTCGAGCTGGTTGGTGAGGTTCCGGATTGTGCTGACACTTTAATTCTATGCAAGCCCCGTTTTTTCGCCAGCGTCGCTGACCGGTTTTTAGCCGAATTTTTTTCGCGGTGTTGTTCAATTTTCTATAGTTAAAAAGTATGAATCACAGGAGAAGACCATGCTCACGGTACATCACCTTAACCAGTCGCGCTCACATCGTGTGATCTGGGCGCTGGAAGAACTCGCCCTGCCTTATGAGATCGTTCACTACCAGCGCGAAAAGAACATGCTGGCGCCTGAGGCTCTCAAAAAGGTACATCCGTTGGGCAAATCACCGGTCATCGAAGATAACGGGCTAATCCTCGCGGAATCGGGTGCCATTCTGGAGTACCTCCAGGAAACCTATGATGCCGAATCGCGCCTTAAGCCGTTAGATCCGGCGCATAAGGTGCAATACCGCTTCTGGCTGCATTACGCGGAAGGATCGCTGATGCCACTGCTGTTAATGAAGTTGGTTTTCAACAGCCTCGGCAAGCCGCCCGTGCCGCCAGGCATCCGACTCCTGGGCAAGGCGCTGGGTAAGGGGGTGCAGAAAGCGTATCTCAATCCCCAGCTGGAAACGCATGCGCGCTTTATTGATTCGCATCTCGCTCAAAACAGCTGGTTTGCCGGGGACGCGCTCAGCATGGCCGACATTCAGATGAGTTTCCCGATCTTTGCCCTGCTGGCGCGTGGGGGCATCGACAATCTGCCGCATATTGAGGCCTGGAAGCAAAAGGTCGATAACAGTCCCGGCTGGAAGCGAACCCTGGAACAGGGGGGGCCATTATCCATCCCGGGTGAGGATTGAAATGTAAACAAATTGCGCATAGACGATAACGTTTGCGCATCCTCTGTTTATTTCTTCAGCGTCATAAGCGAATTTTAGCGAAAAACGATAAAGTTCAGTTGAAAAGGGCGGTGTTTAGGCTGGATAATCGTTTGCCTTAATTTGACCACCCGTTTTTAAGCGCGGAGCTAAACGTTTGCTTTTTTTGTGACGCCCTTTCGTCGCAAACGCAAGACAAGGATTTGACGTATTAGCTGGCAGTGGCGTCTCCACCACGCTTATGAACGTTCTATAAAAACTCTCAGGGGATGTTTTCTATGTCTACGCCATCTGCGCGTACCGGCGGTTCACTTGACGCCATGTTTAAAATTTCGGCTCGCGGCAGCACCGTGCGTCAGGAAGTTGTTGCCGGTCTGACAACGTTTCTGGCGATGGTTTACTCCGTCATCGTTGTGCCGGGCATGCTGGGTAAAGCGGGCTTCCCGCCAGCAGCTGTTTTTGTCGCGACCTGCCTGGTAGCCGGTGTGGGCTCCATTGTGATGGGGCTGTGGGCGAACCTGCCGCTGGCGATTGGTTGCGCCATCTCTTTGACCGCGTTCACCGCATTCAGCCTGGTGCTGGGTCAGCAGATCAGCGTACCGGTCGCACTCGGCGCCGTGTTCCTGATGGGTGTGCTGTTCACCGTTATCTCTGCTACCGGCATTCGTAGCTGGATTTTGCGCAACCTGCCGCAGGGCGTGGCGCACGGCACCGGTATCGGCATCGGTCTGTTCCTGCTGCTGATCGCCGCTAACGGCGTGGGCCTGGTGATCAAGAACCCGCTGGACGGCCTGCCGGTGGCGCTGGGGCATTTCGCGAGCTTCCCGGTGATCATGTCGCTGATCGGTCTGGCGGTGATTATCGGTCTGGAAAAACTGAAAGTGCCGGGCGGCATTCTGCTGACCATTATCGGTGTATCCATTGTCGGCCTGATTTTCGATCCGAACGTCCACTTCTCCGGTATTTTCGCCATGCCGTCGCTGAGCGATGACAAGGGCAATTCTCTGATTGGCAGCCTGGATATCGTCGGTGCGCTTAACCCGGTAATCCTGCCAAGCGTGCTGGCGCTGGTGATGACCGCCGTGTTTGACGCAACCGGTACGATTCGCGCGGTGGCCGGTCAGGCTAACCTGCTGGATAAAGACGGTCAGATTATTGATGGCGGCAAAGCCCTGACGACTGACTCCCTGAGCAGCGTTTTCTCAGGACTGGTGGGCGCAGCGCCTGCGGCAGTGTATATCGAGTCCGCAGCGGGCACGGCTGCAGGCGGTAAAACCGGCCTGACGGCCATCACCGTCGGCGTGCTGTTCCTGCTGATCCTGTTCCTCTCTCCGCTCTCTTATCTGGTACCGGCTTACGCGACCGCGCCAGCGCTGATGTATGTCGGCCTGCTGATGCTGAGCAACGTGGCGAAGATCGACTTTGCGGATTTCGTGGATGCCATGTCTGGCCTGATTACCGCCGTGTTTATCGTGCTGACCTGTAACATCGTGACCGGCATCATGATCGGTTTCGCGTCGCTGGTCATTGGTCGTCTGGTCTCTGGTGAATGGCGCAAGCTGAACATCGGCACCGTGGTGATCGCCGTTGCGCTGGTGGCATTCTACGCAGGCGGCTGGGCCATCTAAGTTGTCCATTGATGCGAAAACGGGTGGCTCAGGCCGCCCGTTTTTATTTTCAGAGCTCATCCCGTTGCCTTTTGCGTTACTCTGAAGAAGATAGAATAAAAGGCACGACGCCTTCCGTAGTACATAAGTAACACAGCAAACAGGGAACGCATGGAAATCTTCTTCACAATACTCATCATGACCCTTGTGGTCTCATTATCCGGGGTGGTTACACGCGTACTGCCCTTTCAGGTCCCCCTGCCATTAATGCAAATTGCCATCGGCGCGCTGCTGGCGTGGCCGACGTTTGGCCTGCACGTGGAATTTGACCCCGAACTGTTCCTCGTGCTGTTTATTCCGCCACTGCTGTTTGCTGATGGCTGGAAAACGCCCACGCGCGAATTCCTTGAGCACGGGCGAGAGATCTTCGGCCTGGCGCTGGCGCTGGTCGTCGTCACCGTCGTCGGGATTGGCTTCCTGATTTACTGGGCCGTACCGGGTATCCCGTTAATCCCCGCCTTTGCGCTGGCCGCCGTGCTCTCGCCAACCGATGCCGTGGCGCTTTCCGGCATTGTGGGTGAAGGTCGTATTCCGAAGAAAATCATGGGGATTTTGCAGGGCGAGGCGCTGATGAATGACGCCTCTGGTCTGGTCGCCCTGAAGTTTGCCGTGGCGGTTGCCATGGGGACGATGGTCTTTACCATTGGCGGCGCGACGCTGGAATTCTTCAAAGTGGCGATTGGCGGTATCCTCGCGGGCTTTGTGGTGAGCTGGCTGTATGGTCGCTCCCTGCGCTTCCTCAGCCGCTGGGGCGGTGATGAACCCGCCACGCAAATCGTACTGCTGTTCCTGCTGCCGTTTGCCTCCTACCTGATTGCCGAACATATTGGCGTATCGGGCATTCTGGCGGCGGTAGCGGCAGGGATGACCATTACCCGCTCCGGCGTGATGCGCCGCGCGCCGCTGGCAATGCGTCTGCGTGCCAACAGCACCTGGGCGATGCTGGAATTCGTGTTTAATGGCATGGTTTTCCTGCTGTTGGGCCTGCAACTGCCGGGCATTATGGAGTCCTCGCTGATTGCGGCAGAGGCCGATCCGAACGTTGAAGTCTGGATGCTGTTTACCGACATCGTGCTGATCTACATGGCACTGATGCTGGTGCGTTTTGGCTGGCTCTGGACGATGAAGAAATTCAGCGTGCGCTTCCTGACGAAAAAGCCGATGGAGTTTGGCTCCTGGACCACACGCGAGCTGCTGATTGCCTCTTTCGCTGGTGTGCGTGGGGCGATCACCCTTGCCGGTGTGCTCTCTATTCCGCTGCTGCTGCCGACGGGCGATGTCTTCCCGGCGCGCTACGAGCTGGTGTTCCTGGCGGCAGGCGTGATCCTCTTCTCGCTGTTCGTGGGTGTGGTGATGCTGCCGATTTTACTGCAGCACATTGACGCCGGGGATTCGACCCAACAGCATAAAGAGGAGCGTATTGCGCGTGCGGCTACCGCCGAAGTGGCGATAGTCGCTATTCAGAAAATGGAAGAGCGTCTGGCGGCGGATACAGACGAGAACATCGATAATCAGCTGCTGACGGAAGTGAGTTCCCGCGTGATTGGTAACCTGCGCCGTCGGGCTGACGGACGTAATGACGTGGAAAGCTCGCTGCAGGAGGAAAACCTGGAACGCCGGTTCCGCCTGGCGGCGCTGCGTTCAGAGCGTGCCGAGCTGTACCATCTGCGTGCCACGCGGCAGATCAGCAACGAGACGCTGCAAAAGCTGCTGCACGATCTGGATTTGCTGGAAGCGTTGTTGATAGAGAATCAGTAGCGCGCTTTTGCCCGGTGGCGCTGCGCTTACCGGGCCTACATTCGAATCGTAGGCCGGGTAAGGCGAAGCCGCCACCCGGCACTATTCAGACTGCACCCAAAACCCCTCACAACACTGCAGCCATGCCTGTGCGCTATGCGACAGATACACCCCTTCACGCCAGATCATCCCTAACTGCCAGTGCAGCTCGCTCTCCAGCGGGACCCAGCGAAGCGTATTTTTATCCAGCCGCTCGCAAATCGGCTGCGGCAGAATGGCAATCCCCACGCCAGCCTGAACCATCGCGGCCAGAAAATCCCACTGACCGCTGCGCACCGCAATGCGTGGCTTCACATTATGTTGGTTAAACAGCGTCATCAGCTGGCGGCTTAAGGCGAAGTCTTCGTTGTAGATCAGCAACGGATGTTCGCCGAGCAGTTCGGGTTTCACCGAGTCAATTTTCAGCCAGTCACCGGAGCGCGGTACGAGCACGCACAGCGGATGGCTGAACAGCGGCAGCGTCGCCAGACCGCTCTCTTCCTCTACGGGGAGGGCCGTCATCGCCACATCCAGCTCGCCGTTCATCACGGCCTGCTGGACGGTCAGGCCGCCAAATTCAGAAATTTTTAGCTCAACGCCGGGGTAGCGCTGACGAAAGAGGCTAATCGGCCCGGCCATCATCATGCCGACCATCGGCGGAATGCCAAGACGTAATAGCCCTTTGGTAAGGTGGTTGATATCCGCAAGCTCAGCCTCAAGCTGGCGGAACTCAGCCAGAATCGCCAGCCCGCGCTCGAAGACCACGCGCCCGGTATCCGTCAGCAGCAGCTTGCGTCCGTCACGAAGCAGCAGGGTACAGTTCAGCTCGTCCTCAAGGTTTTTCAGCATCTTGCTGATGGTCGGCTGGGTAACGAACAACTTCTCCGCTGCGCGGGTAAAACTTTGCTGGCGAACCACCTCGACAAAATAGCGCAGCGTTCTTATGTCCATGATTATTCCTCGAAACTATACCTTCGATGATTTTAATTCATTTCTGTCCCTGACGTGCGCTCACTATACTGGCGCCTCGTCTCAATTTTGAGGAAAACCCCCATGGCCGTGGCGTTAAGTCGTGTTACGCCTGCCGTTGTGCAACGACTCCAGGTACCGGTTCAGGTACTGCTCTATGCCGGACTGTTTGTTTTCGCGGAATATCTTGTCGACTGGCTGCACCTGCCTTTACCCGCCAACCTGGTCGGGATGGTGCTAATGCTAACGCTGATCCTCTGTCGCGCGTTGCCCCTTAGCTGGGTGCGAGCCGGCGCGCGCTGGCTGCTGGCGGAGATGCTGCTGTTCTTCGTGCCTGCGGTGGTCGCGGTGGTGAACTATGCCCAGCTGCTGATGGTCGACGGCTGGCGCATCTTCGCGGTTATCGCCCTGAGTACGCTGATGGTATTGGGCGCCACTGCCTGGGTGGTGGATAAAGTCTATCGCTTTGAAATCAGCAGGCAGAAGCATGACTAACGTTCAGATAAGCGTGCTGTGTCTGATTGCGACCATCGTAATCTACTTTGCCAACAAGCGTTTGTACCGCCGCTTTCGCGCGCTGCCGCTCATGCCGCTGGTGTTCACCCCCATCCTGCTGGTGCTCATGCTGGTCTTCGGCCATATTTCCTGGCAGAACTACATTGGAGAATCCCACTGGCTGCTGTGGCTGCTCGGCCCGGCCACCATCGCCTTTGCCGTTCCCGTGTACGACAACCTGAATATTATTAAACGCCACTGGATGTCGCTTAGCGCAGGCGTTCTGACTGCCACGGTGGTGGCGGTGTGTAGCTCGGTCTGGCTGGCGCGGCTGTTTACGCTGCCCGATGAAATTCAGCGCAGCCTGGCCGTGCGTTCGGTGACGACGCCGTTTGCGCTGGCAGCGGCTAAACCGCTTGGCGGGCAGCCGGATCTGGTGGCGCTGTTTGTGGTCGTGACGGGCGTCTTTGGCATGGCGGTGGGCGATATGCTCTTTTTGCGGCTTTCTATTCGGGAGGGGATGGCGAAAGGGGCAGGGTTTGGCGCGGCGTCTCATGGCGCAGGTACGGCGCGTTCGTATGAGCTGGGTCAGCAGGAAGGCGTGGTGGCAAGTCTGGTGATGATGCTCTCTGGCGTGACGATGGTGCTAATCGCACCGCTGGTGGCATGGGTGATGTTTTAAACTCCCCGGCCTGAGAGACCGGGGAGAAAAGCTTAGTGTGCGCGGCCCTGTTCAACGCCCAGGCCGGTTTGGGAGCGAATAAACTGGGCGCGGAATTTCTCACGCTCCAGGTTACCTTCCGGCGAGTTGTCGGTGGCCGAGAAGACCCAGATACCAATAAACGCCACGGCAATCGAGAACAGCGCCGGATACTCATACGGGAAAATGGCGCTTTCGTGACCGAGGATCTGTACCCAGATGGTCGGGCCCAGAATCATCAGGATCACCGCCGTCAGCAGCCCCAGCCAGCCGCCAATCATCGCCCCACGGGTGGTCAGTTTTGACCAGTACATGGAGAGCAGAATGATCGGGAAGTTACAACTCGCCGCAATCGAGAAGGCCAGCCCCACCATAAAGGCGATGTTCTGCTTCTCGAACAGAATACCGAGCAAAATGGCGACCACACCCAGCACCAGCACGGTGATCTTAGAGACTTTCAGCTCGTCACGTTCGCTTGCCCCTTTACGGAACACGTTGGCGTAGAGGTCGTGCGAGACCGCAGAGGCACCGGCCAGCGTCAGTCCCGCTACCACGGCAAGGATGGTGGCGAAGGCCACGGCAGAGATAAAGCCGAGGAACAGGTTACCGCCCACCGCGTCGGCCAGATGCACCGCCGCCATGTTGTTGCCGCCAATCAGCGCACCCGCCGCGTCTTTAAACGCCGGGTTTGCCCCTACCAGCATGATCGCGCCAAAGCCGATGATAAAGGTCAGGATGTAGAAATAACCCATAAAGCCGGTGGCGTAGAAGACGCTCTTACGCGCTTCACGCGCATCGCTCACGGTGAAGAAACGCATCAGAATGTGTGGCAGGCCCGCGGTACCGAACATCAGGCCGAGACCGAGGGAGAGTGCGGATATCGGATCTTTCACCAGCCCGCCGGGGCTCATGATTGCCTCTCCTTTTGGATGAACCGCCATCGCTTCGGTAAACAGGTTATTGAAGCTGAACCCGACGTGCTTCATCACCATAAAGGCCATAAAGCTGGCGCCGAACAGCAGCAGGACCGCTTTGATAATCTGTACCCAAGTGGTCGCCAGCATGCCGCCGAACAGGACGTACATCACCATCAGGACGCCAACCAGTACCACGGCGATGTGGTAGTTCAGACCGAACAGCAGTTCGATCAATTTACCTGCCCCGACCATCTGCGCAATCAGGTATAGCGCAACCACCACCAGCGAACCGCAGGCGGAGAGGGTACGAATGGGCCCCTGTTTCAGGCGATAGGAGGCCACGTCAGCGAAGGTATAGCGCCCGAGGTTGCGCAAGCGCTCGGCAATGAGGAACAGGATGATCGGCCAGCCGACGAGGAAGCCCAGGGAGTAGATCAGGCCGTCGTAGCCGGAGGTATAAACCAGCGCGGAGATCCCGAGGAACGAGGCGGCAGACATAAAGTCGCCCGCTATCGCCAGCCCGTTCTGGAAACCGGTAATGTTGCCGCCCGCGGTGTAATAATCATTACGAGAGCGCACGCGCTTCGACGCCCAGTAAGTGATGTACAGGGTCAGCAGGACGAAAATCAGGAACATCACAATCGCCTGCCAGTTAGTCGGCTGACGCTGAACGTCGCCGGTGATGGCATCCGCCGCGTGGGCGGCAAAAGGAAGTGTGGCGGCAAGCGCCGTCAGGATCCGCTTCATGATGCTTTTACCTCTTGCAGTACCGCTCTGTTGAGACGATCGAATTCACCGTTCGCGCGCCAGACGTACACGCCGGTCAGTAAGAAGGAGATCACAATCACGCCAATGCCAATAGGAATGCCGCGCGTGACGCTGGTGCCCGCGTGCAGCGGGGTGCCCAGCCAGTGCGGAGCAAAGGCGATCAGCATAATAAAGCCGACGTAGATAATCAGCATGATGATAGAAAGGATGAAGGCAAACCGTTGCCGTTTTTCGACGAGCTCCCTGTAGTGCGCACTATTCTCTATCTGCTGACAAATATGGTCATTCATCACAGAGTCTCCAAAGGTAAGGTTGGTTTGTTTTTAGTCCCCTCTCCCCTTTGGGGAGAGGGTTAGGGTGAGGGGAGAGGAAGGTGCGGTCTGATGCCCTCACCCCGGCCCTCTCCCACAGGGAGAGGGAGAAAAAACTAGGAAGGCATTGCGATGGACTGCTTCTCTTCGAGCAGTTTTTCCACCACGCCAGGATCCGCGAGCGTTGAGGTATCACCGAGGTTGCTGGTATCCCCCGCCGCGATTTTGCGCAGGATACGGCGCATAATCTTGCCGGAGCGGGTTTTCGGCAGCGAGTCGGTCCAGTGCAGCACGTCCGGCGTAGCAAGCGGGCCGATCTCCTTACGTACCCAGTTGCGCACCTCGGCGTACAGCTCGGGTGATGGCTCCTCGCCGTGGTTCAGCGTGACGTAAGCGTAAATCGCCTGGCCTTTGATGTTGTGCGGGATCCCGACAACGGCGGCTTCAGCAATTTTCGGATGCGACACCAGCGCCGATTCAATTTCAGCCGTCCCCAGACGGTGGCCAGAAACGTTGAGCACGTCATCCACGCGACCGGTGATCCAGTAATAACCGTCTTCATCACGGCGCGCGCCGTCGCCGCTGAAGTACATGTTTTTAAAGGTCGAGAAATAGGTCTGCTCAAAGCGTTCGTGGTCGCCGAACAGGGTACGCGCCTGGCCTGGCCACGAGTCGACGATCACCAGGTTGCCTTCGGTGGCCCCGTCCAGCGGGTTGCCCTCGTTATCCACCAGCGCAGGCTGTACGCCGAAGAATGGGCGCGTGGCAGAACCGGCCTTCAGCTGTGTGGCGCCAGGCATAGGGGTGATCATGAAGCCGCCGGTTTCGGTCTGCCACCAGGTGTCCATCACCGGGCATTTTTCATTGCCGATTTTCTTCCAGTACCACTCCCAGGCTTCGGGGTTAATGGGTTCACCCACGGAACCGAGGATGCGCAACGAAGAGCGGTCAGTGCCTTCGATGGCCTTATCGCCTTCCGCCATTAACGCGCGGATCGCCGTTGGCGCGGTGTAGAGAATGTTGACCTGGTGCTTGTCGACTACCTGACACATACGCGCCGGGGTCGGCCAGTTTGGCACGCCCTCAAACATCAACGTGGTGGCACCGCAGGCCAGCGGGCCGTAGAGCAGGTAGCTATGCCCGGTCACCCAGCCCACGTCGGCGGTACACCAGTAGATGTCGCCCGGGTGGTAGTCGAAAACATATTTAAAGGTCGTGGCCGCATAAACCAGATAACCGCCGGTGGTGTGCAGCACGCCTTTCGGTTTACCGGTTGAACCGGAGGTGTAAAGAATGAACAGCGGATCTTCAGCATTCATCTCTTCCGGCTGATGCTGGTCACTCGCTTTCTCGATCAGGTCACTCCACCACAGGTCACGTCCCTCGTTCCAGTCGATCTTGCCGCCGGTACGCTTCAGCACGATAACGTTACTGACCGTTTTGACATTCGGGTTTTTCAGCGCTTCATCGACGTTTTTCTTCAGCGGGATACCGCGTCCGGCGCGCACGCCTTCATCGGCGGTGATCACCAGTTTTGAACTGGAATCGACAATACGGCCTGCAACGGCTTCCGGCGAGAACCCGCCGAAGATAACCGAGTGAATTGCGCCGATACGCGCGCAGGCCAGCATAGCAACCGCGGCTTCCGGCACCATTGGCATATAGATAGCCACCACATCGCCCTTTTTAATGCCTTTTTCCAGCAGGACGTTGGCGAAACGGCAGACGTCGCGATGCAGTTCTTTATAGGTAATGTGTTTGCTCTGTGAGGCATCGTCGCCTTCCCAGATGATGGCGGTTTCATTCCCGCGTTCGGCAAGATGGCGATCCAGGCAGTTCGCCGCCAGGTTCAGCGTGCCATCTTCATACCATTTAATGGAGACGTTGCCGGGCGCAAAGGAGGTGTTTTTCACCTTCTGATAAGGTTTGATCCAGTCAAGGATGTGTCCCTGCTCGCCCCAGAAGGCGTCAGGGTGGGAAACTGATTGCTGATATTTCTCGTGGTACTGCTCCGGGGTGATCAGGCAACGGTCCGCAATGTTTGCGGGAATGTCGTGTTTATGTATTTGGCTCATGGCTTTTTTTCTCCTTGTAAGATGTTAATAATATGTCGCAAAAACGTTAATAGTAGGGGCTTTACAAGCTTTGTTTATTATTTGGGCTACAGATCACGCATTGTTTGAAGAGGTTGAAAAACGAGCGAATGAAACTTTGAAGGGAAATAATTCAGCCTGACGATTATTCGCATTTAGATTTAAAAAAGCGTTTTTATAACAAATGGTTATTTATCAGGATAATGACAAACTCGCGTTATACCGTCATTTTCCAGTGAAATGCGTCGTTCTTTAAGGCTTGCGCAACAGGTCGCGCAAATGATACTCATACGCCGCGTTAAAAAATCCCATAAACCAACGCAACACAATTCATACCCTTTCAGTATGTCTCCATATTCATGCAGTTTTGCTGGTGCGGAGATTTCATTGAGGAAGTCAGTTTCTATGAAAAACGTTAAAGTCAGCCTGGCCTGGCAGATCTTGCTAGCCCTTGTGCTGGGCATCTTGCTGGGCAGTTATCTCCACTATCATAGCGACAGCCGCGAATGGCTGATTGCCAACCTGCTCTCCCCGGCGGGCGATATCTTTATTCATTTGATCAAGATGATCGTGGTGCCGATTGTGATCTCGACGCTGGTGGTCGGCATTGCCGGGGTCGGTGACGCGAAACAGTTAGGCCGTATCGGTGCGAAAACCATTCTCTATTTCGAAGTGATCACTACGGTTGCGATTATTCTGGGGATTACCCTGGCAAACGTGTTCCAGCCAGGTTCCGGGATAGATATGTCGCAGCTGGCCACGGTGGATATTTCGAAATACCAAAGCACAACGGCGGAAGTGCAGAGCCATGCGCACGGCCTGATGGGCACGATCCTTTCACTGGTGCCGACCAATATCGTGGCGTCGATGGCGAAAGGCGAGATGTTGCCGATAATCTTCTTCTCGGTGCTGTTTGGCCTGGGGCTCTCCTCGCTGCCTGCCACGCACCGTGAACCGCTGGTCACCGTCTTCCGCTCCATCTCCGAAACCATGTTCAAAGTGACCCACATGGTGATGCGCTACGCGCCGGTTGGGGTGTTCGCATTGATTGCGGTGACCGTGGCAAACTTCGGCTTTGCCTCCCTGTGGCCGCTGGCGAAGCTGGTGATCCTGGTGCACTTCGCCATCCTGTTCTTTGCGCTGGTGGTGCTGGGCATTGTGGCGCGCCTGTGCGGGCTGAGCATCTGGATCCTGATCCGTATCCTGAAAGATGAGTTGATTCTGGCGTACTCCACGGCAAGCTCTGAGAGCGTGCTGCCGCGCATTATTGAGAAGATGGAGGCTTACGGTGCGCCTGCCTCTATCACCAGCTTCGTGGTGCCGACCGGCTACTCTTTCAACCTGGACGGTTCAACGCTGTACCAGAGTATCGCCGCTATCTTTATTGCGCAGCTGTATGGCATTGACCTGTCGCTGTGGCAGGAGATCGTGCTGGTGCTGACCCTGATGGTGACATCTAAAGGTATTGCAGGCGTACCGGGCGTTTCGTTCGTGGTGCTGCTGGCGACGCTGGGCAGCGTGGGTATTCCGCTGGAAGGTCTGGCGTTTATCGCCGGTGTCGACCGTATCCTCGATATGGCGCGTACGGCGCTGAACGTGGTGGGGAATGCCCTGGCGGTGCTGGTTATCGCCAAGTGGGAACACAAATTCGACCGTAAAAAAGCGCTGGCGTATGAACGCGAGGTGCTGGGGCGTTTTGATAAGACGGCCGATCGGTAACATCTTATGCCCGGTGGCGCTGCGCTTACCGGGCCTACGGGTTTTGTAGGCCCGGTAAGGCGAAGCCGCCACCCGGCGCTTTACTCCCCGCTCAACGCATCAAACTCTTCACATCCCGTATCAAACCCTTCCGTACAGCTCAGGTTCAACCAGTAAAGCGCTTTCTGCATGTTCGGCGTGATAAACCCTTTCTCGCCCTGTCTGAACAGCATCCCCGCCCAGTACTCCGCATAGCCCGTTCGCGACAGGGTAGAACTTCGCTTGAACCACGACGCGGCCCGCACGTCATCCTGAGCCACCTCAACGCCGTTGGCATAGATCAGCCCCAGCAGCAGCTGCGCGTCTACCGCCGAATCGTTGTCGATATCTTCAGTCGCCGTTTGCAGGAGCTTAATGGCCTGGGGATAGTCGGTTTGACCGGCCTGAGTGTTGACCAGCACGCGCGCCAGCATGATCGCGCCGCGTTTGCTGCCTGCAATGTTTGCCTGCTGCGCCAGAGCCTTGGCCTGCGCGTAATCCCCCTGCGTAAAGTGAATTTGCGACAACAGCGCCATGGCATCGACATCGCCACCTTTTGCGGCTTTTTCGGCCCACCGCGCGGCCTGTGTGCGGTCCCCCGAGCTGAAGTAGGTATCAGCAAGATAATACTGGGCGCGGGCATCGCCCGCTTCCGCCTGCTTCAGATACTGGCTGCCTATCTCATCCGCGCAGGCGAACGAGGTTATAAAGAATAACAACAGAAAAATGGCTTTCATGGATTCTTATCTTCTGGGTACACGCCGCGCAGTATAATCGCGGTGGCGGAAATAAAAAAAGGGAGTGAATATATCACTCCCTTTGTTCATTAATTAATTACCCGCTTCAACCCATTGCGCTTTCACGCAGTCGGGCTTTCAGCTTGTTATATTCGTCAATCACATACTGTTCGGCAGCGTGTTGATCCGCAATGGGCTCCACGTTGACGGCACAATATTTATACTCCGGCGTTTTGGTTATCGGGCTTAAATTCTCCGTCACCAGTTCGTTACAGGCACCAATCCACCACTGGTAGGTCATATAGACCGCTCCTTTGTTGGGACGATCGCTCACCTGCGCACGGGTGATGATTCGCCCTTTGCGCGAGTTCACCCATACCAGCGCCTCATCCTCAATACCCAGGCGTTCCGCGTCGGCAGTGTTGATTTGCGCGTAGCCGGGTTCATCTGCCAGCGCGGCCAGCGCGGCGCAGTTCCCGGTCATTGAGCGACAGGAGTAGTGGCCCACTTCGCGCACGGTGGAGAGCACCATCGGATACTCCTCGGTGAGTTTATCGACAGGTGCGACCCAGTCGCAGGTGAAGAACTGCGCCAGCCCGTTCGGGGTGTCGAACGTCTCTTTGAAGAGGTATGACGTCCCCTGGTCGGCTTCCGACTCATCGCGGCATGGCCACTGGATATACCCCAGCTCACCCATTTTTTCATAGGTGGCACCGTAGAAGTCCGGGCACAGATGCCGCAACTCGTCCCAGATCTCCTGAGTGTTGTTGTAGTGCATCGGGTAGCCCATACGGGTGGCGATTTCGCTGATGATCTGCCAGTCGGTTTTCAGATCCCACTTCGGTTCGACCGCTTTGAAGAAGCGCTGGAAACCGCGGTCAGCCGCCGTGTAGACGCCTTCATGCTCACCCCATGACGTCGACGGTAAAATCACATCCGCCGCCGCCGCGGTTTTGGTCATGAAGATGTCCTGGACAATCACCAGCTCCAGATCCTCAAACCCTTTACGTACCGCAGAGAGTTCGGCATCGGTCTGGAGCGGATCTTCACCCATGATGTAGGCCGCACGCACTTCACCGTGCGCCGCACGGTGCGGCAGCTCGCTGATGCGATAGCCGGTGTGTTCCGGCAGGCTTTCGACCCCCCAGGCTTTCGCGAATTTCTCGCGGTTTTCCGGGAATTTGACGTACTGATATCCTGGATAGGTATCCGGCAGCGCGCCCATATCGCAGGCCCCCTGGACGTTATTCTGGCCACGTACCGGGTTGACGCCGACGTGGGCCTTGCCCAGGTTACCCGTCAGCATGGCGAGGCTGGTCAACGAACGCACGGTTTCCACGCCCTGGTAGAACTGGGTCACGCCCATGCCCCACAGAATGGCGGCGGTTTTCGCCCCGGCGTACATGCGTGCGGCCTGGCGGATCTCCTGTGCGCTGACGCCGGTTATCGCTTCAACGGACTCTGGCGTATAGCCTTCGACAATTTTACGATACTCTTCAAAGCCCTCCGTGCGGCTGGCCACAAACGCCTGGTCGTACAGATTCTCCTCAATAATGACGTGCCCCATCGCATTCAACAGCGCGATATTCGAGCCGTTTTTCAATGCAATGTGCATATCCGCAATGCGCGCGGTTTCAATTTTGCGCGGATCGCAGACGATGATTTTCGCCCCGTTCTGTTTGGCGCGAATAACATGGTTCGCGACGATAGGGTGAGAATCCGCCGGGTTATAGCCGAAAATAAACACCAGATCGGTGTTGTCTATCTCGTTGATGGCATTACTCATTGCGCCGTTACCGACCGACTGGTGCAGACCTGCAACCGATGGGCCGTGTCAGACGCGAGCGCAGCAGTCGACGTTATTGGTTCCAATAACGGCGCGTGCGAATTTTTGCATCACATAGTTGGTTTCATTCCCTGTCCCGCGTGAGGAACCGGTCGTCTGAATCGCATCCGGGCCGTACTTGGCCTTGATGGCGCTGAGGCGCGTGGCGACGTAATCGAGCGCCTCGTTCCAGCTGACGGCTTCCAGCTTGCCACCGCGCTCGCGGCGGATCATAGGGGTTTTCAGGCGCGGGGTGAGGATTTGGGTATCATTGATAAAATCCCAGCCGTAATACCCTTTCAGACACAGCGTGCCCTGGTTGGTTTTCCCCTGTGCGGCCTCCGCCCGGACGATTTTGCCGTTATCGACCACCAGGTGGATCTTGCAACCTGAGGCACAATAAGGGCAAACCGTGACGACTTTTTTCATCAGTCTGCTCCAGTTAATCGAATCTTTCGCACCGACTAATGCAGCTTCTATGCCATGTTTTTAGTAGGGGTAATTACGCGCTTTACGGCGTATTCCTGCCGGCAACCCTGACGAAAAGCAGACCATCGTCAAAATTGACGTGTCGAGTGGGCAGGGTATGTGACATGGGTTGAATTTCCGTCACGGAAAACGCTCTTTCACTGGAGCCGACGGCAGAATGGTTCAGACTTAACATAATCCCCTGACGGAAGCATATGATGAAACCGGCGATTCTGGTGGTTGATGACGATTTGGCAGTGTGCGAACTGCTGCAGGATGTGCTGAGTGAACACGTCTTTGACGTGCTTGTCTGCCATAACGGCCAGGATGTGCCGGGCCGGGTACAACAGACGCCGGAGATCGCCCTTGTCCTGCTGGATATGATGCTGCCGGATATCAATGGGTTACAGGTTTTGCTGCAGTTGCAAAAGCAGCGTCCGGCGCTACCGGTGATCATGTTAACCGGGTTGGGCAGTGAATCCGACGTGGTAGTGGGGCTGGAGATGGGCGCCGACGACTATATTGGCAAACCGTTTAATCCGCGCGTGGTGGTTGCCCGGGTTAAAGCGGTCCTGCGTCGGACCGGCGTGCTGGCCGCAGAAACGCCGATGCCACGCGTAGCGGGGATAACCTTCGACAACTGGACGCTGGATACCTCCCGATGTGAACTGATTGATCCGCAGCGTAACGTCGTGCCGTTGACCCAGGGGGAATATGGCCTGCTGCTGGCGCTTACGCAAAATGCCCGCCGGGTACTCAGCCGCGATCAACTGCTGGAACTCACCCACAGCGAAAGCACGGAGGTGTTTGACCGGACTATTGACGTGCTGATAATGCGTCTGCGCCGGAAAATCGAGGCCAATCCGCATCAGCCTGCGCTCATTAAAACCATTCGTGGACTGGGGTATGTATTTGCCACCGATGTTAGCCGCCCCGAACAGGCGGCATAAGGTCTATGTTATCGCCGGAATAAGAAGGGCGGCAAAAATGGCGCTGATGCACAGGTACTTGAGGGCATAATAGGCTTTACGATTTCGTTTTTTAAGACGCTGTCCGCGTTCGCGCCCCGCATGAACATATTTAAAAATGCGATTAATGCCGCCAGTGCGGTCCTTCTCATCATTGGGTGAGCTGGCTGCAGACATCAGCGTCGTCCCTACCCAATGGTTAACTGCCTGTGCCCAGCGCCACTTCATCGGACGCTCGATATCACAGAAAAGAATAATGCGCGTTTGATCGGTTTTATTTTCTGCCCAGTGAACGTAAGTCTCATCAAAAATGACGGCCTCGCCATCGCGCCAGCTATGGCGCTGCTGGTCCACTTCAATAAAGCAGCGATCGTCATTCGGGGTAGATAAGCCCAGGTGATAGCGAACCGAGCCTGCATAGGGATCGCGATGCTTGCCCAGCTTTGCCCCCGCAGGCAGTTCGGCAAACATCGCCGCCTTTACGCAAGGAATTTGACTCACCAGTTGCGTGGTCACAGGGCAAAGCGCTTGCGCAGAAGGGTGAGCGTCGGCGTACCATTTCAGATAAAAACGTTTCCAGCCGCGTTTAAAAAAGGTGTTAAAGCCAGCGTCGTTATTATTTTGCGCCGCCTTTATATGATCCTGTAAACGCACAGCCTCTTCACGAATAACCTGCCAGTTTTCCGTCAGCGTTTTTAATTCAGGGAAACGCTCTGTCTCAAAGAAAGCCTGCCTGGCGGGCAGGGAAGAGAAAGCCGTCATAAACATATTGATGGGTGCCATGAACGTCGAATGGTCGAACAACTGACGAGACAGCGTCTGTTTTTCTTTCCCGCGTGAATGCGCGTAAATAACGCTAATAATGAAAATACCGATGATGATGGCTGCGAACATTTTTCCCTTGTCCTCTTTCTATCTCATTTCGGAAAAGCGTGCGGACAGAGTGCTGCCCACGCCGAATATGCCAGATGGAGAGAGTGTAGTTCGGGAATGTAAAATTCATAGAACTGTAATGAAAAATCGCAATTATTGTTAAATTAATTGCCCTCGCGAATAAAAGCCTGCAGCCCGGCCAGCGTTTTTTGCCACCCACTCTCCCCAAAGGGGAGAGGGTTTAGGCTGAGGGGTTACTTAACCGTCCATCCTTTATAGGTACCGACGTTCTTTTTATCGATCATCGTCACCGGGATCAGCACCGGTTCTTTCGGTGCCGGTTTACCCTGGAGAATGTCGTAGCCGATCTCGACCGCTTTTGCCGCCATCACCTGCGGATCTTGTGCCGGGGTTGCCACAAACAGGGAATTTTCCCGCTTCAGCGCTTCTTCACCATCCGGGCTGCCATCCACGCCCACAATGAAGAATTCATTGCGCTGCGCCTGTTTTGCCGCCAGATCGGCGCCGATCGCGGTAGGATCGTTAATCGCGAATACGCCGTCGATCTTCGGATTGGCCGCCAGAAGAGAGGTCATGACTTCCAGACCGCCTTCACGGCTGCCTTTGGCGTTCTGGTTATCCGAGAGCACCTTGATATCCGGATGTTTTTTGAATTCCATCTGGCAACCTTCCACACGGTTTTGCACCGCTGAGACCGGTGGTCCGTTGATGATCACCACATTGCCTTTGCCTTTCAGGCGGTCGGTAATGTACTTACAGGCCATTTCGCCCGCCTGGGTGTTATTGGAGGTGATGGTCGCATCGGCACCTTCCGCCGCCACGTCAACCGCCACGACCACGATCCCGGCATCCTTCGCGCGTTTCACCGCCGGGCCGATCCCTTTGGAATCCGCGGCGTTGAGGATGATCATGTCCACTTTCGCGGCGATAAAGTTATCGATCTGCGCCACCTGCTGACCGAGATCGTAACCGCTGGAGACCAGCGTCACTTTGACGTTATCGCCCGCCAGCTTGCGCGCTTCCAGCTCGGCACCTTTGGTGATCTGCACAAAGAACGGATTGGCCAGGTCACCCACCGTCACGCCGATGGACTTCAGATCTTTCGCCTGCGCAAACGGCGTTGCGGCAAGCAGCGCGCCAGCACAGAGCGCGGTCACTAACGGTTTTAAACGCATATTGTATTCCTCGAAGCTGTAGGGTTTTGTTGTTATGCACTTTGATGGTGTCGGGTACGGTATTTGTCGATCAGCACCGCAATGATGATCACCGCCCCTTTGATCACCAGTTGCCAGAAGTAGGAGACGCCCATCAGCGTCATGCCGTTGTTGAGGGTGGCGATAATCAATGCCCCCACCAGCGTGCCGGTGATCGTGCCGATCCCGCCGACGAAGCTGGTACCGCCGAGGATCACCGCCGCAATCGCATCCAGCTCATAGCCGGTACCGAGGTTGCCGTTGGCGCTGTAAAGGCGTGAGGCGCTCATCACGCCACCGAGGCCGGAGAGCAGCCCGCTCATGCCGTAGACAAACAGCAGTACCATCCAGACTTTGATGCCCGTCAGGCGCGCCGCCTGCATGTTGCCGCCCACGGCGTAGATGTGAACGCCCAGCGTAGTGCGGCGCAGGATAAACCAGCAGATAGCAATGACCGCCAAAGCAATGACCACCAGCCATGGCACGGGACCGAGGTAGTTATTGCCGATCCACTCGAAGTTGATGTTCGAGTTGATCACCGTGGTGCCGTCTGCCAGCAGGTAGGCCGCGCCGCGCAGCGCCGTATAGGTACCGAGCGTGACGATAAACGGCGGTAGCCCGGCAAAGGCCACCAGCGCGCCGTTGAACAGCCCCAGCACCATGCCGAGCATCAGCGCCGCCGGAATAGAAAGTCCGGCGAATTCCGGGATCAGCGACACCACCATTGCCGCAACGGCGGTAGTACCGAGAATCGACCCCACGGAGAGGTCAATCCCACCGGTTAAGATGATGAAGGTCATCCCCGCTGCCAGCACGATGTTGATCGACGCCTGACGGGTGATGTTGAGCAGGTTGCTCTCGGTGAAGAAGTTAGGGGCGATAAAGCCAAATACCGCCACGATCAGAATTAAAATAGGTAAAATGCCGATCGTTTGCATCAGATCGCTCATCAGCATTTTTTTGGCGGAGGCGGATTTCGCCACCTGCTGCGGATGGGTTGGAGTTGTCATAATTACACCGCCTGATGATGTGTGTCGTCCACGCCGGTTGCCAGCGTCATGATGTTTTCCTGAGAGATATCGCGCCCGTGGAGTTCACCCGCAATGCTGCCTTCGCGCATCACGTACACCCGGTCACTCATGCCCACCACTTCCGGCAGTTCGCTGGAGATCATCAAAATCGCCACGCCCTTACGCGCCATCTGGTTCATGATGCGGTAGATCTCGCTTTTCGCGCCAACGTCCACGCCGCGGGTGGGTTCGTCCAGAATCAGAATGCGCGGGCCTATCGCCACCCAGCGCGAGATCAGCAGTTTTTGCTGATTACCGCCGGACAGTCCGCCCGCGCGTACCTGTGAATGAGGCACACGAATGTTGAGCAGGGCGATAGCGTCATCGGAAATGGACTGGGCTTTTTTGCGGTTCAGCATGCCGAAGGTGGCATCGCGTTCCAGCGTCGCCATCGTGATGTTCTCCTGCGCCGCCAGCTCCAGAAACAGCCCCTGCTCCTTACGGTTCTCGGTGAGAAAACCGATCCCGTTTTCAATGGCCGCGCGCGGGGAGTGGATCACCACCGGCTCGCCGTCCACCTCAATCATGCCGCCCGTGGCTTTGCGCACGCCGAAAATCAGCTGCGCCAGCTCGGAGCGTCCGGCCCCGACCAGCCCGGCCAGCCCGACGATTTCGCCGGAACGGACCTGTAAACTGCACGGCCGCACTTTTTTACCGTCGGTAAGGTGGTGGACGTTCAGGCGCGGGCTGCCGAGAGGGATATCGCGCTCTTTGTTGAACAGATCGCTTAAGGGGCGGCCCACCATCATTTTCACCAGCTCGGAGGCGTTGAGCTTGTCGCGCGTCAGGCTGCCGACGTACTGCCCGTCACGCAGAACACTGACGCGGTCAGAGAGTTCATACACTTCCGCCATGCGGTGGCTGATATAGATAATCGCCATGCCTTCATCGCGCAGGCGCAGAATCAGTTCAAACAGGCGGTGGGTTTCGCGGGAAGAGAGGGCAGCGGTGGGTTCGTCCATCACCAGAATGCGGCTGTTGCGGTGCAGCGCGCGGGCAATTTCTACCTGCTGCTGTTCGGCGATGGTCAGCTTCATCACCCGATCGGTGGCGCTGAACTGGGCGCCGAGGCGATCGATCACCGCCTGCGCCTGGGCGGCCATCTCTTTACGCTGAACCAGCCCGCCGCGCGACAGTTCGCTGCCGAGGAAAATGTTTTCCGCCACGGTCAGATTGGGGGCGAGCTGCATCTCCTGGTAAATCAAGGTAATGCCTGCGGCCAGGGCATCTTTCGGCCCTTTGATGTGAAACGGCTGTCCGTCGATCAGGATCTCACCGCGAGTGGCAGTGTAGGCACCTGCGAGGATTTTCATCAGCGTGCTTTTGCCCGCGCCATTTTCGCCCATCAGCGCGTGGATCTCACCGGGGAAAACCGTCAAATCCACGCCCTTGAGCGCGTGGAAATTGCCAAAGGTTTTGGCTATGCCGCGCATCTCTAAAACCGGGGTTCTGCTCATGGCGGATCTCCTGTGAATGTCGATATCTGCACTTCATCACAGGTGCGTAAATGCAAAATGTCAGAAGCTGTTCATATTTGTCATAGTTATGAATAGCTAACCGCCGTCACATTTCTCTTTTCACTCTCCCCGTGGGGGAGGGCCAGGGTGAGGGCATCAGACCGCTAAGGAGCCTAAAGAGATGTCATCACGCCCCCCGTTTTTTACCAGTGCACGTGGCCGCCTGCTGATGTTCAATCTGCTGGTTGTTGCGGTCACGCTGATGGTCAGCGGCGTGGCGGTGCTTGGCTTCCGTCATGCCAGCCAGATCCAGGAGCAGGTGCAGCAGCAAACGCTGGATGACATGACCGGCAGCATGAACCTCGCTCGCGATACGGCTAACGTGGCGACGGCGGCGGTGCGGCTGTCGCAGGTAGTCGGATCGCTGGAGTACAAAGGCGAGGCGGAGCGGTTAAAGCAGATGCAAACGGCATTGCGCCGCTCGCTGGAGCAGCTGGCCGATGCGCCGCTGGCGCAGCTGGAGCCGGCGCTGGTGGCGCGGATTATTCAGAGAAGCAATGAATTACAGCAAGGCGTGACGGGGATGCTGGAGCGCGGGCAGCGACGCCATCTGGAGCGTAACGCGCTGCTCAGTTCGCTCTACCAGAGCCAGAGTTACCTGCGTCATCTGCAGGACATCAACCGCCGTACTGGCGGCGATGTTCCGGATGCGCAGCTGCTGATGGAAATGGACAGGCTGATCGCCGCCGCCATCGAAACCCCTTCACCACGCGCCACGATACAGCAGCTGGATACGGTGACGGCGATGTTGCCCCAGCGCGCGACGCAGCCTGCGGTCAACGTTGTGCTGCCCGACTTTAACGCCGAGCTGCGTAAGCTTGCCCCGCTGTCGACGCAGCTGGCAGAGAGCGATCTGGCAATAAGCTGGTATATGTTCCACATCAAGGCGCTGGTGGCGATACTGAATAGCGATATCAATCAGTACGTTGAACAGGTCGCGCAAGCCTCCCGGCTTCGCACAGCCCAGAGCCATCACGAGCTGCAATCCATTAGCGTTTTTATCAGCATTTTCGCCGTGCTGGCGCTGATCATCACCGGGTGCGCCTGCTGGTATATTTACCGTAACCTGGCCTCCAACCTGACGGCTATCTCCCGGGCCATGTCGCGCCTTGCCCGTGGCGAACAGGATGTCTCGGTGCCCGCATTGCAGCGGCGGGACGAGCTGGGCGAGCTGGCGCGAGCGTTTAACGTTTTTGCCCGCAACACTGCTTCACTTGAGCACACGACGCGTCTGCTGAAAGAGAAAACGACGCAGATGGAGATTGACCGCATCGAGCGTCAGGGACTGGAAGAAGCGTTGCTCCACAGCCAGAAGATGAAGGCTGTCGGACAGCTGACCGGCGGGCTGGCGCATGATTTTAATAATCTTCTGGCGGTGATCATCGGCAGTCTTGAGCTGACCGACCCCGAATCAAAAGACGCGCCGCGTATCACCCGGGCACTGAAGGCGGCCGAACGCGGCGCCATGCTGACCCAGCGCCTGCTGGCATTTTCCCGCAAGCAATCCCTGACGCCGCATACCGTTGAGATGAAACCGCTGCTGGAGAACCTGCGGGAGCTGATGCGCCACTCCTTGCCTGTCACCCTGACGCTGGAGATTGAAGCGCAAACCCCGGCATGGTCCGCATGGATAGACGTCGGCCAGCTGGAAAACGCGATTATCAATCTGGTGATGAACGCCCGCGATGCGATGGAAGGGCAAAGCGGCGTCATTAAAATTCGTACATGGAACCAGCGCGTGACCCGCAGCGACGGGCGCAGGCAGGATATGGTGGCGCTGGAGGTCATTGACCATGGTAGCGGTATGGCGCAGGAGGTGAAATCCCGGGTCTTTGAACCGTTCTTTACCACCAAACAGACCGGAAGTGGCAGCGGATTAGGGTTGTCGATGGTGTACGGTTTTGTGCGTCAGTCCGGGGGACGCGTGGAGATTGAAAGCGCGCCGGGGCAGGGCACCACCGTTCGGCTCCATCTGCCGCGCTCGACGTTTTCCACCGTGTCTGAAAGTGAGACGCTCCCGGCTACCACCTCCCCGGATAGCGAGCGGCTGGTGCTGGTACTGGAAGATGAGGCGGATGTCCGCCAGACCCTGTGTGAGCAGCTGCATCAGCTGGGCTACCTGACGCTCGAAGCGGAGAATGGCGAGCAGGCCCTGAGCATGCTGGAGGCATCACCGGATATTGGCATGTTTATCAGCGACCTGATGCTGCCCGGAAGCCTCAGCGGAGCGGAGGTCATTAACCATGTGCGCAGTCATTATCCGCAGCTTCCGGTGCTGCTGATCAGCGGCCAGGATTTGCGGCCGACGCATAACCCTCAGCTGCCGGACGTTCAGCTACTGCGTAAGCCGTTTACCCGCGTACAGCTGGCACAGGCGCTGCGTAAGGTGATGGTAATTTGAGATTCCTCCGCTACTCCGGCACAGTGCCGTTGATTACCTTAACGCCAGTCCACCTGTGAGTCTGGCCTTATGAAACGTTACTTTTCCGCTCTGATATTGGGTCTGCTGTCACTCACCAGCCAGCTGGCCCACGCCGACGTGATTGATGATGCCATTGGCAACATTCAGCAGGCGATCAACGATGCTTATAACCCCGACAGCAGCCGTAATGACGACGACGATCGCTACGATCGCAGCCGTCAAAGCGACAGCCGTCAGTACGACGATCGCCGTCGGCAGCTCGAAGACAGACGCCGCCGTTTAGACGAGCGTCAACGTCAGTTAGATGACGACAGGCGTCGACTGGAAGAGGATGAACGGCGTTTAGAAGACGATTACGATCGCGGCTAAAGCCTGGTGGCGCTTCGCTTACGCAGGCCTACAAAACCCTGGCGTGTAGGCCGGGTAAGGCGCAGCCGCCACCCGGCAAAACTCAGTCGAGTACCAGCACCATGCCGTCATACCCCGCTTCGATACCGTTCGGCAGCGGGGTGTTCATCATCCACACGTCAAACTGATGGCTGATGTGCGTCAGGATCACCTGCGGACAGCCAATCACCTCGTTTAACGCAACCACGGTGTTCAAATCACAATGGTTACGCGGCGGCTCGTCACGCGGTTCATGACTGCAGTCGATGATTATCGCCTGCGGCTGATTGTTGAGCAGAAACTTCACCGTTTTTTCCGGTAATCCCGCCGTGTCTGAAAGCCACGCCACGCGGCTGTGGGCGGATTCCAGCAGATAGCCAAACGTCAGCTTCGAATGGTTGAGGGGCAGCGGAGTCACCCGCAGTCCCTGTAGCTCAAACACCACAAACGGTTCGACCGTATGACTGAAATCCAGGATCCCCGGATGTTTGAACAGGTCGTCACACCCCGCGTCGTCCGGTGGGCCGTAGACCGGAATCGTTGCACCCACGCCCCAGCGCAGGGGAAACAGCCCCTGAACGTGATCCATATGATAGTGAGTGAGTAAAAACTGCTGAAAACTGCCCGCGGGCCAGTCCTCCATCAGGTGTGGAATACCGGCGTCCAGCAACGTGACCGCATCGTTGTATTTGACCACCGCACTGCAGGGACGACGGCGATAATTTTCCTGCAAACGCGCGCGTCTACACGCCGCGCAGTCGCAGCCAAAGACGGGCACCAGCTGGGCACCGCCGGTGCCGGTTAACGTTATGGTCAGACTCATCACTCACCTCTACAGCGGTTTGGTGAAGCGGAAATGGCTCTGCGTATACCCTTCACGAAGGTAGAAACGGTGGGCGTCCACGCGCTTCACGCTGGTGGAAAGTTCTGTCAACTCCGCGCCAGCCTGTCGTGCAACGTCCTCTGCCCAGGCGAGCAACTGGCTACCCACCTTTAACCCGCGCGCTTGCGGCATGACCACCAGCTCCTGGATCTCGCCGATCCAGCGGGCGTGATGGAGGTGAAACTGCATGTGCAGACCGATCATGCCGATGACTTCCCCGTTCAGCTCGGCAAGCTGGTAGCGCATATTGTGATCCTGCAGATTAGCCAGATAGCCGGCATGAAACGCCTGGTGATCGAACTCTGCTTGCTTAAGTTCGCAGATGAGGGCGTACACGCTCTGCGCATCATCAGCAGTGGCGGGGCGAAGCTGGCAGTCAGGCATGCTGTTTCTCCTTCTGACGGATAAGGGATAAAAAGATCTCGACTGACTGTAGCAAACTTCCGTCGTTATTGAGGACATGGCAGCCTGAAGGGGTGTAGCGCGCCGCGCGCGCCAGCCGCTGGTCAATCTCACGCGCGTTTTCGCGCCCCCGGTTTTGCAGCCTGCTGCGCAGAACGTCCGGGGAAACCTGCAGGCAGATCGGCAGCAGGGCCGCCTCATATCGGGCTTTTGCCTGCGGCAGATGGGCGCGTGAGCCGTTGACCAGCACATCAAAACCCGCGTGCAGCCAGAGGTCGATCTCAATGCCGACGCCATAGTAGAAACCGTTAGCGTGCCAGCTCAGTGCCAGCAGGTTTTGCCCGGCGCGGGTGAAAAACTCCTGCTCGCTCAGGGCGATATGGTTTTCACTTCCGGCGTTCGCCGCGCGGGTAATATAGCGGTGCGCCACCAGCAGCTGTGAATGTTCCCGCTGCCGCAGGGCAGACAGCAGGCTGTCCTTACCGGAGCCGGACGGCCCCATCAACCAGATAAGTCTTCCCATCAGAACACCCTTTTTCCCTGACGCCAGACGTGGTCGATATGAATATGCTCGCCTTTGCGGTGGGCCAGCACCAGATCTGCCCGTTTTCCTTCGGCAATCTCACCGCGATCCTGAAGATTGAGTGCGGCGGCCGGGTTTTTGGTCACCAGGCGAATGGCCTGCGGCAGCGTAAAACGGTTCTCCTCATCGTCCGCGACCCGGAATGCCGCATCCAGCAGGCTGGCGGGGTAGTAGTCAGACGAGAGGATATCCAGCAGGCCGAGCGAGGCGAGCTTGCTTGCCGCCACGTTGCCGGAGTGCGAGCCGCCGCGCACGATGTTCGGCGCGCCCATCAGCACGTTCATCCCGTGCTGACGTGACGCCTCTGCGGCTTCGAACGTAGTGGGAAATTCGGCGATCACGCTACCAAGCTGGTGGGATTCACGCACATGATCGTGCGTGGCATCGTCATGGCTTGCCAGCGCAATATTGCGGTCACGGCACATTGCGGCAATCCTGAGACGGTTCGGCTGCGACCACTGTGCCGCAAGCGCCAGCTGTTCTTCTTCGTAGCGCGCCATCTCGGCATCGTTGAGCGAGTATTTGCCCTGATAGTATTCACGATACTTCTCAATGTTGGCGAACTGACGCTGCCCCGGCGAGTGGTCCATCAGGGAGACCAGCGAGACAGGCTCGCGGCCCACCAGTTTTTCAAACAGCGGCAGGGTGGTGTGGTGCGGCAGTTCACAACGCAGATGCAGGCGGTGCTCGGCGCGGTTGAGGCCACGCTTTTGCGTCTCTTCCACGGCGTTAATCATCTTCTCCAGGTTTTCAAGTCTGTCGCCGCCGTCGCGCACGTCGCCAATCGCCACCGCGTCGAGCACGGTGGTAATACCGCTGGCGACCATCAGCGCGTCGTGGCTGCTCATCGCCGAATGGGCGGGCCAGTCCACCTTCGGGCGCGGGGTGAAAAATTTGTCGAGGTTGTCGGTATGCAGCTCAATGAGCCCCGGCAGCAGCCAGCCACCTTCGCCGTCCATCGCGTCAGGCGCGCGGCTCCGGGTTTCGGCAAACGCGCGGATGACGCCGTCCTGGATTTCAACCGAGCCATCCACGACCTCGTTTTCCAGCACCAGCCTGACGTTATTGATAATCATACGTTTGTCCCCATCGGGTGCAGTCTGTCCGCTACGCGCTCGCGCACGGCTTCATCGTGGAAGATCCCGACGATCGCTGCGCCGCGCGCTTTGGCCTGTTCGATCAGTTCCATCACCGCTGCGCTGTTTTTGCTGTCGAGCGAAGCGGTGGGTTCATCCAGGAGTAAAATCGGGTAGTCGACAATAAAGCCGCGTGCGATGTTGACCCGCTGCTGCTCGCCACCGGAAAAGGTCGATGGGGCAAGGTGCCACAGACGCTCCGGCACGTTGAGGCGTGTCAGCAGGCTGGCGGCTTTGGCAGCACAGGTGTCACGCGGGACGCCGAGATCCAGCAGTGGCTGCATCACCACGTCCAGAGCGGAGATCCGCGGGATCACCCGCAGAAACTGGCTGACCCAGCCGATCGTCGAACGGCGCACTTCAAGTACCTTACGCGCGGGTGCCTGCACCAGATCCACCCACTCGTTGTTGTGGCGAATATGAATGTGGCCTTCGTCTGGCTGATAGTTGGCGTACAGGGAGCGCAGCAGGGTGGATTTTCCACTGCCGGAGTGGCCGTGCAGCACGACGCATTCGCCGTTGCCGACCTCTAACGACGCGTTTTGCAGGACGGGCAGCCGCACGCCGTTTTGCTGGTGGAGCACAAAGGTTTTACTGACGTTTTGTACGTGGATCATGTTGGCCTCGAGATTCGTTTTGCCGGGTGGCGGCTTCGCCTTACCCGGCCTACAGGCGCGGTGTTCGTAGGCCGGGTAAGCGCAGCGCCACCCGGGGACAGCGCCCTCAATTCTGCAATACGGACGACACCAGCAGCTGGGTGTACGGATGATGGGGATCGTCGAGCACGCGGTCGGTCAGCCCACTTTCCACCACCTGACCCTGCTTCATCACCAGCAGACGGTCCGCCAGCAGGCGTGCGACGCCCAAATCGTGGGTGACAATCACCACCGCCAGGTTCAACTCCACCACCAGGCCGCGCAGCAGATCGAGCAGGCGCGCCTGAACCGAGACGTCCAGCCCGCCGGTGGGCTCATCCATAAACACCAGCTTCGGATGGGTGACCAGGTTGCGGGCGATCTGTAAACGCTGCTGCATGCCGCCGGAGAAAGTGGTGGGCAGGTCGTCGATACGCGAGGCGGGGATTTCAACCTCCTCCAGCCAGTGCTGCGCGGTGGCGCGGATGTGACCGTAGTGGCGCGCGCCGGTGGCCATCAGTCGTTCGCCGATGTTGCCTCCCGCTGAAACCTGGCGGCGCAGCCCGTCCATTGGGTGCTGATGCACTACGCCCCACTCGGTACGCAGCAGGCGACGGCGCTCGGCCTCGCTCATGCCATACAGCGACGTGCCCTCATATAAAATCTCACCGTTCTGCGGCGTCAGGCGCGCGGAGAGGGACTTGAGAAGCGTGGTTTTGCCGGAGCCGGACTCGCCGACAATCCCCAGCACTTCGCCCGGCCACAGCTCGAACGACACGTCGCTGAAGCCTTTGCCCGGCGCGAATAGGTGAGTCAGGTTATTAACCGAAAGCAGCGGTTTCATTGGCTGTTCGCCTCGCTCTGTTGGCGGCAGAAATCGGTGTCGGAGCAGACGAACATCCGTTTGCCCGTGTCATCCAGCACCACTTCATCCAGGTAGCTATGTTGGGATCCGCAGATGGCGCATGGCTCGTCCCACGCCTGCACCGTAAACGGGTGGTCATCAAAATCGAGACTCTCCACACGGGTGTAAGGCGGTACGGCATAGATGCGTTTTTCACGCCCGGCGCCAAAGAGCTGCAGGGCTGGCATCATGTCCATCTTCGGGTTATCGAATTTCGGGATTGGCGACGGGTCCATCACATAGCGCCCGTTGACCTTCACCGGGTAGGCGTAGGTGGTGGCGATATGGCCGAAGCGGGCGATGTCCTCGTAAAGCTTCACCTGCATCACGCCGTACTCTTCCAGCGCGTGCATGGTGCGGGTTTCGGTTTCCCGCGGCTCGATAAAGCGCAGCGGCTCCGGGATCGGCACCTGGAAAATCAGAATCTGATCTTCAGTCAGCGGGGTTTCCGGAATGCGGTGGCGGGTCTGGATCAGCGTTGCGTCTTCGGTTTTTTCAGTGGTCGCTACGCCGGTCACGCGCCTGAAGAAGTTGCGGATCGAAACGGCGTTGGTGGTGTCGTCTGCCCCCTGGTCGATGACCTTAAGCACGTCGGCTTCCCCGATCACGCTGGCGGTCAACTGAATACCGCCGGTGCCCCAGCCGTAGGGCATTGGCATCTCGCGGCCGCCGAACGGTACCTGGTAGCCCGGAATGGCAACCGCTTTGAGGATGGCGCGGCGGATCATGCGTTTGGTTTGCTCATCCAGATAGGCAAAGTTGTAGCCGCTTAAGTTAGCCATTGGCGCGCTCCCGTTGCAGACGTTTCAGCAGTTCCAGTTCGGCCTGGAAATCGACGTAGTGCGGCAGCTTGAGGTGCGAGACGAAACCGGCGGCCTCAACGTTGTCTGCATGGGCCAGCACGAACTCCTCATCCTGCGCCGGGCCGGCGATGTGCTCGCCGTAGTCCGGTGCCTGCAGGGCGCGGTCGACCAGCGCCATCGCCATGGCTTTGCGTTCGCTCAGGCCAAACACTAGCCCGTAGCCGCGGGTAAAGTGCGGGTCTTCATTCTCTGGCGCGACAAAGCCGTTAACCATTTCGCATTCGGTCATCAGCAGTTCGCCGACGTTCACCGCAAAACCCAGCTCTTCCGGCACAATTTCCACGTCGATATAACCGCTGCGAATTTCGGCCGCAAACGGGTGGTTACGCCCATAGCCGCGCTGGGTGGAGTAGGCCAGCGCCAGCAGATAGCCTTCGTCGCCGCGCATCAGCTGCTGCAGACGCGAGGAGCGCGAGCACGGGAAAACTGGCGGCGTGCGGGTGATGTCATCCGGCGCGGTACCCGAATCTTCTTCCGCTTTCGCCAGCCCCTGGTTTGCCAGCAGGCTGAAGACGTGCGGAGACGGCTCCTGTTCGGCATCCGTGGTGCTGAGCCGTGGCGCTTCGCCGTTCGCCAGCAGGGTAAAATCCAGCAGGCGATGGGTGTAATCGTAGGTGGGGCCAAGCTGCTGGCCGCCGGGGATGTCTTTATAAACGGCAGAAATACGGCGCTCCAGGCGCATCTGCGCCGTATTCAGCGGCTCGCTCGCCGTGAAGCGGGGAACCGTGGTGCGCCAGGCGCGCAGCAGAAAGATGGCTTCGACGTTATCGCCGCTGGCCTGCTTCAGCGCCAGCGCCGCCAGCTCGCGATCGGCGACGCCGCCTTCGGTCATCACCCGGTCAACGGCCAGGTTCAGCTGCTGCTCAATCTGGGCGACGCTCAGTTCGGGCAGTTTTTTATCGCCCCGTCGTCTGTGTTCCTGCAAGGCATGGGCGGCGGCGATCGCCTTTTCGCCCCCTTTAACGGCAACGTACATCAGCACACCTCCACGTGGGTGGTCCGCGGGATGGCGAGCAGACGCTCGCCGCAGGTCAGGATCAGGTCTATGCCCAGCGGGAACGGGTGCGGGCGTTCGGTCAGCTCATGAATGATGCATTCCGGCAGCTGCGGCGCAACCATGCGTTCATCGGCGATACCTGCACCGGTCAGGCGGAGCATGCGGCCTCCGCTCAGGCTGGAGACCTGCAGAATCAGCGTGGCGCTGGTTTCCGGTGCAACGGCGCTCCCTTCGCTCAGGGCGTTGAGCTGCTCGTGGCTGATGTGTTCGTCGGCCACGGCAAAGACCGCCTGTCGCGGTTGCTCAACCAGCGGAGCACTGGTGTGAAAACGCAGGTTCTGGCTGGCGATGTCATTAGATAAGGCGCCTGACAGCCACACCGGCGTGTCGTTGTCGGCAAGGGTCAGCAACACGCTGGTGGTCGCCAGATTCAGCGGCAGCCAGCCCTGTGAAAGCTGATGCAGCGAGACAATCACCCCCGGCTCGCTCATGGCTTTCAGCAGGCGACGAAAACTTTGTTGGGCATCCTGGACGGCAAGGGTAAAAGCAGGTTGAAGCGTCATGCGTTGTCTCCGCGAACGAGCGTAAAGAAGTCGACCCGACTGGTATTCACTTCGGCCTGACGTGCGGCAAGTCGTGCGGCGCGGTCAGCTTCCAGCGGGGCAATAAGGGTTTCCATTAACGTCTGAAAATGCGTTTGTTCCTGCAAAAGGGCGTCTATCACTGCGCAGCGCTCGGCGTGTGCTTTATCGCGTCCCAGCACGTAGCTGTAGCCCAGCGTGCCGCTGTTCAGGCGGATCGCGGCGCGGGTGAGGGGGGCGTCTCCCGCAAAAAAGCGCTGCCCTGTGCCGCCCATCCGGGCCTGGATCTGCACCAGGCCAATTTCCGGTGCGCGGATAGTGTCGTAGTCTGGCGTCAGGCTCAGGGCGTTCATGCGATCGCGCAGGGCAGCAGGCTGGCTGTGGGCCAGCACACGCATCCAGCGCTGTCGGGTGGCGGTATCGACGTGCATTCAGTGCTCCATAGTGAATTCGATCATGTCGGCACGGGTCAGGCTGACGGAATATTCCGTCGCATTGACCTCGCCGTCACGGTGGTTGAGGGTGCGCACGCAGAGCAGCGGCGCCATATTGGGGATTTCGAGCACTTTGCTCTCTTTAGCCTGCGCGCGGCGGGCGCTGATACGCGTCTGGGTGCGCTTGAGGGCGATGCCCGTGGCATCCTGCAGAAAGTCGTGCAGGGAACCGCTGGAAAAGTTTTGCAGCACTGGCCAGAGGGCGAGGTCCGCGAAGTAGTGGTCAATCTGGCATACCGCTACGCCGTTGACGCGGCGCAACGTGCGCAGGTGGATGACGTTATCGCCTTCCTGAATGCCCAGCGCGTCCGCCACATGGCTGGAGGCCGGGCGCAGAACCGAGAGCAGCTTTTCGCTGGTGGGATGGCTGCCCTGATCCAGCAGGTTCTGACTAAAGCGCGCCTGGGCATTGAGCGGATAGTCGAACGGGCGCATCAGCACCAGCACGCCCACGCCCTGACGGCGTTGCACCCAGCCGCGCTCGACCAGCTGGTCAATGGCGCGGCGCAGGGTGTGGCGATTCACTTCATAGCGATCCGCAAGCTGCTGCTCGGCGGGCAGGTAGTCTCCGCAGCGGTAGTGCGTGCGCAGTTCCACTTCGAGCTTTGCCGCAATTTCTTGCCAACGGGTTGGGTAACTGGTCGGATGTCTGGATAAGTACATAGAAAACAAAGCCTCGCTTCTCAGATGAAGTGCTTACGCAAACGTTGAGAGAGGAAATCCAGCAGGCTGACGGTGACAATGATGAGCACCATCAGGGCGCAGGTTTGCTGGAACTGGAAACCGCGAATCGCTTCCCACAGGGTGACGCCGATTCCGCCTGCGCCGACCATGCCGACGACCGTGGCGGAGCGAACGTTGGACTCAAAGCGGTACAGCGAGTAGGAGATCAGCAGTGGCATCACCTGCGGCAGGACGCCGTAGAGGATCTCTTCGATTTTGTTGGCGCCGGTGGCGCGGATGCCTTCCACCGGGCCGGGCTCAATGGCTTCGACCGCTTCCGAGAGCAGCTTGGAGAGCACCCCGGTGGTGTGGATGAACAACGCCATGACGCCCGCGAACGGACCCAGACCCACGGCCACCACGAACAGCATCGCAAAGACCATTTCGTTGATCGCGCGGCAGGCATCCATCAGGCGACGCATCGGCTGGTATACCCACCACGGCACGATGTTTTCCGCGCTCATCAGGCCAAACGGAATGGAGAGAATGACGGCAAGGGCGGTGCCCCAGACGGCAATTTGCAGGGTAATGGCCATTTCGCTGAGATAGTCCTGCCACTGGCTGAAATCCGGTGGGAAGAAGTCGGCGGCGAAGGTGGCCATGTTGCCGGAATCTTTGAAGAGCAGCAGGGGATCCATTTCTGCGCCCTTCCAGGAGATAACCAGCACCGCCAGCAGGATGGCCCAGCTTATGAGCGAGAACCAGCTGCGCTTTGGCGGTGGGAGGGTAATGGTTTGCATGTTGGCTCCTTGGGTTTTAATTCCCTCTCCCTTGAGGGAGAGGGTTAGGGTGAGGGGGAAATGTGCGCGCTGATGCCCTCACCCCGGCCCTCTCCCACGGGGAGAGGGGGAAAAGAAACTACTGCACCGCTTTATTTACGCTGGTCATGGCGCCGAGTGCCGCGGTCAGGCGGTCGAGGTCTTCCAGCTGGGCCTGAATGTCAGAGACTTTGCTGGTCTTCTCTTCTTCCTTGAGCCCTTTGTTGTCCTTCACGGCCTGCATCTGTTTAAACAGCGCCAGCTGGCGAATCGGGACCAGCTGAAGGTCGCTGGAGGCGCGGAACGGTGCCCAGCCCAGTTTCTCAAGAACCGCTTTCTCTTCCGGCGTTTTGCCGTAGTTCATAAAGAAGTCGTACACCTTGTCCTTGGTGCTTTCGGAGAGGTTTTTACGCCAGACGATCGGGTCGCCCGGGATCAGCGGCGATTTCCAGATCACCTTCAGTTCTTTCAGCTTGTCCGGCGCGGAGGTTTTCAGCTTGTCGAGGTTTTCGGTGTTGTTGGTGGCAACATCCACCTGCTTGTTCGCCACGGCCAGGGCGTTGGTTTCATGGCTGGCGTTGACGGTGCGTTTGAAGTCGCTGGCGGAGGCGTTGTTTTTCGCGAAGACGTAGTAGCCAGGGACGAGGAAGCCGGAGGTGGAGTTCGGGTCGCCGTTACCAAAGGTCAGCTCTTTGCGTTTGGCGAGCATGTCGTTGAGGTTGTTGATCGGGCTGTCTTTGTTCACGATCAGCACGCTCCAGTAGCCCGGGGAGCCATCTGCCGCAACGGTCTGGGCAAAGACCTGGCCGTTGGCGCGGTCCACCGCTTCCATTGCGGAGAGGTTGCCGTACCAGGCGATGTCGACTTTATTAAAGCGCATTCCCTGGATAATGCCCGCGTAGTCCGGGGCGAAGAAGGCATTCACTTTGATCCCCAGTTTGGTTTCCATATCTTTCAGGAACGGTTCCCACTGAGGCTTCAGGTTCTGCTGTGATTCCGTCGAAATAATGCCGAAGTTCAGCGCTTTTTCCTGCTCTTGTGCATACGCCGGGCTTAACAGGGTGCTGATGCTGAACATGCTGGTAAAGGCCAGCGCGGCAACGGCTTTGTAGTTCATTTCCATTCCTCGTTATGGGGAGTTATGCAGCCTGCGCGCGCTCTTCGACGCGGTTTACGCTGCGGTAGAGATGATCAAAACGGTCGTTATCAAACTGATGGCTTGCGCCGTCAAAGAACACATGGCCCTGACGCAGGGCGACAATGCGCTCGCAGTAGCGCAGGGCGTAATCCACCTGATGCAGCGTTACCACCACGGTAATGCCGTCGTTCTGGTTAATGTCGCGCAGGGTTTCCATCACGATGCGGGCGGATTCCGGGTCCAGCGAGGCGATAGGTTCATCGGCCAGAATGATTTTTGCTTTCTGCATCAGGGCGCGGGCGATGGCGACGCGCTGCTGTTGTCCACCGGACAGGGTGGAGACACGCTGGTGGGCGAGGTGTGCCATACCGACGCGAGTCAACGCCTGAAGAGCTTCCTGCTTCTGGGAAGGTGAGAACCAGCGCAGGCAGGTGCGCCAGAACGGTGTGCTGCCGAGTGCGCCAATCAGCACGTTCTCCAGTACCGTCAGGCGATTGACCAGGTTGAACTGCTGGAAGATGTAGCCCGTCTGGGCACGGCTCTTGCGGATATCACTTGCCAGACGCCCGGCGCGCTGCACTGTGTTGCCCAGCAATTCGACGTGACTTTCCGGCGTTTTATCGCAGGTGATAAGACCGCTTAAATGGCGCAGAAGGGTGGATTTACCTGAGCCAGAAGGGCCGAGAAGCGCCACCATGTCGCCCTGCTGGACGGTCAGATCAACGGCATGCAGCGCCTTGTTGTGATTGAAGGTCTTGCTCAGTTTCTCGACGCGGATGACAGTTTGCATGTGCGGGGCCTCACGATAAATGTGGCCTCATGCTGGCGCATCAATGTGACATTTGGGTTAAGTCTCGGTTGCGGGAATTTGAAGAGTTGAGGGGAGTTTGATGACAGGCGGAGGCGGACCGCCCACCGCCAGAAAATTAGTGCTGCTGCTTAACGACGTTAATCATCCACGGTACGCCGTATTTATCGGTGACTTTACCGAAACCGTGCGCCCAGAAGGTCTCCTGCCACGCCATGTCGATATTGCCGCCAGCGGCGAGGTTGTCGAACCAGCGCTTGCCTTCTGACACATCCTGCGTGTCGAGCACCAGCGTGAACCCGGCGTACTGCGCGTTGCTGCCCGGCGGCTGCCCGTCGCTCATCATGATGTCGCTGCCCGCAATGCGGACGTTAGAGTGGGCGATAGCGGAATCAGGAAACTGCATGCCGGACGGACAGCCTTCTTCACTGCTGTCGCTTTTGGGCATTTCACCGAAAGTGATTTTATAGAGGAGTTCAGCGCCGACGGCCTGCTGATAAAAGGCGGTTGCCTCTGCACAGTTGCCGGCGAAGGAGATGTAGGGACTTAACGGCATATTCTTTACCTCACGTAAGAAAAGCCCATTAAGTGTAGTTCTTTTTTTGTAGGCCGGATAAGCGTAGCACATCCGGAAAAGCGCCCGGCGGCGCTTCGGTTATCGAGCCTACAGGAGAAAAATCAGTTCTTTTTCACGAACTCAGATTTCAGTTTCATCGGACCGAAGCCGTCAATTTTGCAGTCGATATTATGATCGCCTTCAACCAGACGGATGTTCTTCACTTTGGTACCGATCTTCAGCATGGAAGAGCTGCCTTTGACTTTCAGATCTTTAACTACGGTGACGCTGTCGCCATCCGCCAGCAGGTTACCGTTCGCATCTTTTACGATCAGGGCATCTGCATCCTGTGCCGGTTCGGCATCATTCCATTCATGCGCACATTCCGGGCAGATGAACATGCCATTATCTTCATAGGTGTATTCAGAATTGCATTTCGGGCAGTGTGGGAGAGACATATCGGTATCCTCAAAAAAGTGTTAACACGCTGGAAAATGCCAGCTAAATGACGGCAGTGTGCCGAAAAAGGCGGCAAGTATAGCGCAAATCCACACGTTTGTCGGTGATATTCTGAATTTAAAAAAAAGCAAAAAATGTGTCGGGAGTGACACTTCCTGTCAGTCAGTTAAGCGATGCTAACGTCATTAACACGGTGGAAAGAGAAGTCGCTAAATATATCGAATATTTTATTGTGGCAAATTGCTACGCACCTTCATTTCGGATAAGGTGAAGCAACACATTGTTATTTATCTTTGGTCTTTGCTGCCATGCATTTCGTATGGTTGTGGCATAACCCGTTCTTTTTAGGTGGATAAATAATGATGATATATCCTGAAGTTTCTTAAAAAGGGCTACGCTTTTTATCTTTTGGCTGTCAGGCCTTGAGGAGAGCTTTACACGCCATGCAAGGATAGCCATTTATTTCTGATTATCTTCAATCAGTTATATTCCGGTGAACATGTTTTCCACACGTGATCATATAAGCCTGAACATCATAATTAATACCAGTGGCTTAATAAAAGTAATAAATTTGCGTTAAGGAAAGGCTTTTATCATGCACACACAGACCATTTTTGAATTAAGCCAGGAAGCTGAGCGTTTGTTACAGCTTGCCCTGCAAAATCTTGATACCTTGAAGTCAATGCCGACAGCGATGCTGGAGAACACGACGGCCGCTATTACGGGTGAAAAGAACAACGTTCTGCCTTTGCATTTTAGTGCGCGGGGTGTCGAAGCGCAGCAGGCAATGCTGAATAATGAATTACGCAAAATAACACGTCTGGAAATGGTTCTGGCTATCGTTGGTACCATGAAAGCGGGGAAATCGACCACCATTAATGCCATTGTGGGGACCGAAGTGTTGCCTAATCGCAACCGCCCAATGACGGCGCTTCCTACCCTGATTCGTCATACGCCAGGCCAGAAAGAGCCGGTACTCCATTTCTCACATGTCTCGCCTATTGATGATTTGATCCAGCTGCTGCAGAAACAACTATGCGATTACGATCGTGGGAAGCTGGCCCAGCATCTGGAAATTGATAAAGACATGAATACGCTGCTGGAACGCATTGAAAAAGGTGAAGCCTTTGAAAAGCATCATCTTGGAGCGCAGCCAATATTTCATTGCCTGAAAAGCCTCAATGACCTGGTCAGACTCTCTCAGGCGCTGGGCGTGGCGTTTCCGTTTTCAGAATACGCGGCCATTGAACACATTCCGGTCATTGAAGTGGAGTTCGTGCATCTTGCGGGTCTGGATGCCCACCTCGGGCAACTGACGCTGCTCGATACCCCTGGGCCTAATGAGGCCGGACAGCCGCATCTGCAAAAAATGCTGAGTGAGCAGTTAGCCCGCGCATCGGCGGTGCTGGCGGTAATGGATTATACCCAGCTTAAATCTATATCTGATGAAGAGGTCCGTCAGGCTATTTCGGTGGCGGGGAAATCCGTGCCTCTGTATGCCCTGGTGAATAAATTCGACCAGAAAGATCGCAATAGCGATGATGAAGAGCAGGTCCGGGCGATGATCTCCGGCACCTTAATGAAAGGCAATATTTCGCCTGGCCAGATCTACCCTGTCTCCTCCATGTGGGCGTATCTGGCGAACCGCGCTCGCTACGAGATGAATACCCACGGACAACTGCCGGATCATCAGGAGCAACCCTGGGTGCAGGATTTTGCCGAAGCCGCCCTCGGTCGCCGCTGGCGTACGGCGGACCTGGATGATATTGGCCATATCCGTCACGCCGCCGATTTGCTCTGGGAAGATTCGCTGTTTGAACAACCGATACGCAAACTGATTTACGCCGCCTATGCTAATGCCTCGTTATTTGCGTTGCGCTCGGCGTCCCATAAGCTGCTCAACTACGCACAAAATGCCCGGGAATATCTCGACTTCCGCTATCAGGGGCTGACGGTCGCCTTTGACGCGCTGGAACTGAATATTACGCGTCTTGAAGAGGACATGGCGATGATGCAGACGCGCCAGCGGGTGGTGAGCGATGAGGTGAAACATGAAGTTGAGCAGGCGCTGAATGCCACTGCGGACTTTATGGGGGCCCAAAAAACAGCGCTTCACCAGGCGATTGGTCACGTGTTTAGCGCTCGCAATATCCTTGATTTAGCCGGTAACGATCGGTTGAATCCTCGCGGTGACGAACCGCAAGAACTACAGCAGCTGGTACTGGATGACGAGGGGCAGGCACAGATTGCCCTGAGTAAAATCCGCTCCTCCTGCGAGCTTATCATGCTGGATGCGCAGACAAAGATCTGCCGGGAGCTGGCGTTACGCTTCGATCAGCTGGAGTCTACGCTGGCGCGTTCCCTGAATGACGCCATGCGTCCCATCGAAACGCGTATTAAAGAGCATCTGAGCCATGCCGGCTTTCGGGCGCGGATTAGCTTCCCGGCTTTTCAGGCTAACCAGCTTAACGTCAATACGCAGGCGCTGTTTAACGATGCCATCGCGCAGGACAACCGCCCTGCAGGACAGCCATCGGGCGCGGGCAGCATGCGTGAGACCGTCTCTCGCTGGCTGAATAATCCGGGCTGGGGCTGGGATGAATATGTGGCGACCCGCACGCGCTATGTTATCGACATTGCGCAGCTACATGACAAATTTAAGCAACATATTGATCAGTTTTGTGAACATATACGTAAAGCTTTGTCCGCCCAGGTCGATGTCTCTGTTACGGCAGGAATGGCGACGTTCTTTGCAGAATTTTCGTTATACCTGACCGGGTTACAGGAAAGCTTGCGTGATAGCCTCGCAGTGCGTCAACAAAATGAGCATTCGACCCGAGCGCTCAGCCAGCTGTTGAAGCAAAGTATCACTACTGCGACGTGGATACAGGAAGATACCCGACTGTTACGCGATGATATTCAAACTCTATTCGCGGCAGAGCAACCATGACAACACAGCTACTGGACGGTCCCGGGCGGACGCTGGAGTGTATTCATCCTAAATTTATGGTCGATCTTGTGCAGGGCGTGGACGTTGCGCGTCATCCTCATTTGGGGCCGCAGCAACTGCAGTTTCGTGAGCGCTTGACTCAGGAGATCATGACGCACACCCGGTTACGACCCTGGGCGATGGCCGGAATGCTGAATGAGAATGCTGCCCTGCGCCTCGGTCTGGCTGAAAAACTCGCCGGGATGCTTGACCCTGGCCATCTTGCGCTTACGCTGATGGCGGATAAATTGAATACACTTCGTCAGCAGGCTCACTTAAGGGCTCAGCCCTCTCCGGGCCTGCTTGAACAGTACGCTGAGCTCTCATCGCATTTTACCCAACGTGCCGTTTATAAAGAAAAGGCGCTAACTCAGCGTGGACTGACCGTCCAGGCGGGTGAGCACAGCGAGCAAATTTTCACTCGCTGGCGAGCCGGTCATTATGATGGCTGGTCGCTGGCCGGGCGTTGTTTCATTGTCCTGGAAGAGTTGCGCTGGGGGGCCTTCGGCGATGCTTGCCGTCTGGCGAAGGACGATGTATCGGCCATGCTCAAGGATAATTTACGCAGTATGGCTGCCAATTATCTTGCTCAGGGTATCAATGCGTCTCCTGCGACGCGCCATTTCTATCATCAGTGGCTGACCACACCCGCTTCGGCGGGTTTAATCGATCATAAAGACATGCTGGGCTGGCTGGGTGACTGGTGTCAGGCGGATAAACACCCGGTGAGCTGGTCAGTTACGCAAAACTGGCAGACCGTTGCGCTGGGTATGCCGAGGCTGTGTTCGGCAAAACGTCTGGTGGAGGCGATGGTGGAGGAGATTTTTGGTTGAACCCCTCACCCCTCACTCTGGCCCTCTCCCCAGAGGGGAGAGGGGATGGTTTGGTGCGGTTTGTTAATGTTGAAGCTCTGCTGCCTTCCTTTCTACATCTTTCTCTTGCACGTTTCCGTAGCGTTTCGCGTACAGTGCCGTGATGATCGGCACCAGAATCGCGGTAACAATCACGCTGGCAGCCACCAGTGCCGTTGCAGAAGCGGCTACCGGTTCGAAGGCCGGGTTAATCTGAGCAATAATCACCGGGTTTGCGACCGCAGCACCTGCGGCTGAAGAGGCGGCGACACCCGCCGTGCCGTTTCCGCCGCCAATCACGCGGTCGGCAATAATCAACGGAATACCGGTGATGATGATGACCGCAACCCCCAGCACAATACCCAGCAGGCCCGTATCAAGGATCACGTTCAGGTTGATGGTGTTGCCCAGCGCAAAACCAAAGAACGGGATGAGTACGGGTGTGGCTTTGCTGAAGAAATCGCGCAGATCGTGATCCAGATTCCCGAGGGCGAAACCGATCAGGAAGGGCAGGATCGCGCCAACAAAGTGGTGAGGCTCAAAAGAGGCCAGGCCAGCAGAACCCAGGATCAGCATCGTCATGAGCGGGCCGGACTCCAGAGACATCAGGACAAATGCCCCGGATTCTTCTTTCGTTCCGTACTGGTTCATCAGGCTGGCATACAACCCGCCGTTAGTCATATCCATCGCCGAGACAATTGCCAGGACCGATAAACCCGCGAAGAAACCGGTCTGAATTCCATTCTCCGGAATGAACATCGCGCATATCATGGCGACAACCCAGGCCACCGCTATTTTGGTTATAACCAGCGTGCCGGATTTGCGTAATACGGTGCCTGTTGCACGTAAATTAATGGATGCACCGATACAAAAGAACCAGACTGCCAGGATGGGGACGGTGCCTGTAATCATCCCTTTTGTGAAACCGCCAAAATAAGCCCCGGTTTCAGGCGCTAAGGTATTCAGAATAGCACCGAGTACCAGGGGGACCAGCATCATACCACCAGGAATACGTTCTATCGTGGCTTTAATCTTCATATACAACCCTCACAATGTTACCCCTCGTAGCGAGCGGCGGGCGCGAATAAAAAATCAATAAATTCAAAATGATGAAGGGTTTTCTTGATGGCTCGTATTGGATAACCCCGCAACAAAATTCAGTAAGCGCTCTGGTTTTCTCTTGTCAGAAAACACTCATCGCTATGTTTCGGGAATTATCATGCGATCACTGGAATAATGATTCAATGAAAATAAAACAGTGTTTTAGTTATCTGCGTCACATATTGATTGTAAACTTTACGCCGCGTTCTGGCTGGATGGGGTTTATGTAAATCTCTTGTAAAAAAGCGGCTTTTTATGTCGTGATAAAAAGAAAAGGGGACAACATGAAAATGTTTCTATGGGACGGGTTGAGAAAGTGCTTATTTGCGGAAATTGACAAAGAATGTCTTCACTTTACGCAGCATAAATATATGTGTGAAGTTGATCACAAATATAAACGCTGGTAGGGTAAAAAGGTCATTAACTGCCCTGGCAGGCGTCAACAGGTTCGGTTGTATCGACGATAAACGTCAATGTAAGTAAACCTGCTACGCTTGAATAAGGCGATTCGCATGGAGCGGATCCCAAGGTTCACAGCACCCACACTGGATTGTGAAACAGACAGGGCCGAGTCAACGAGGATAGCTATGCTGAGAAGGAAAAAGATTAAACCCATCACGCTTCGCGACGTCACTATTATTGACGACGCAAAATTGCGTAAGGCCATCACCGCAGCCTCGCTCGGTAATGCGATGGAATGGTTCGATTTTGGTGTCTATGGCTTTGTGGCCTACGCGTTAGGTAAAGTGTTTTTCCCAGGGGCTGATCCCAGCCTGCAGATGATTGCCGCACTGGGGACGTTCTCCGTTCCTTTCCTTATTCGCCCGCTGGGTGGTCTGTTCTTCGGTATGCTCGGTGATAAATACGGTCGCCAGAAGATCCTTGCCATCACCATTGTCATCATGTCGATAAGTACCTTCTGTATCGGCCTGATTCCGTCCTATGCCACGATCGGCATCTGGGCACCGATTCTGCTGCTGCTCTGTAAGATGGCGCAGGGTTTCTCCGTCGGTGGGGAATATACCGGTGCCTCGATCTTCGTCGCGGAGTATTCCCCGGACCGTAAGCGCGGTTTTATGGGGAGCTGGCTGGACTTCGGCTCGATTGCCGGGTTCGTGATGGGGGCGGGTGTCGTGGTGCTGATTTCAACCGTCGTCGGTGAAGAGAACTTCCTCGACTGGGGCTGGCGTATCCCGTTCTTCCTCGCGCTGCCGCTGGGGATCATCGGTCTGTATCTGCGTCATGCGCTGGAAGAGACACCGGCGTTCCAGCAGCACGTTGAGAAACTGGAGCAGGGTGACCGCGAAGGGCTGCAGGATGGTCCGAAGGTGTCGTTCAAAGAGATTGCCACTAAGCACTGGCGCAGCCTGCTGACCTGTATTGGTCTGGTGATTTCGACCAACGTGACCTACTACATGCTGCTGACCTACATGCCGAGTTATCTGTCGCATAACCTGCATTACTCGGAAGATCACGGTGTGCTGATTATTATCGCCATCATGGTGGGTATGCTGTTCGTGCAGCCGATTATGGGTCTGCTGAGTGACCGCTTTGGCCGTCGACCGTTCATTATTCTGGGAAGCGTGGCGCTGTTTGCCCTGGCAATCCCGGCCTTTATTTTGATCAACAGTAACGTGCTGGGGCTGATTTTTGCGGGTCTGCTGATGCTGGCGGTGATCCTGAACTGCTTCATCGGGGTGATGGCCTCAACGTTGCCTGCGATGTTCCCGACGCATATTCGTTACAGTGCGCTGGCGGCAGCCTTTAACATCTCGGTACTGATTGCCGGTCTGACCCCGACGCTTGCCGCCTCGCTGGTGGAAAGCACGCAGAATCTGATGATGCCTGCTTATTACCTGATGGTGATCGCGGTGATTGGCTTGATTACCGGTATTACGATGAAGGAGACGGCGAACCGTCCACTGAAAGGGGCGACGCCTGCGGCATCGGATATTCAGGAAGCGAAAGAGATCCTGCGTGAGCACTACGATAACGTAGAGCAGAAGATTGAAGACATTGATGCAGAGATTGAAGAGCTGCAGAAAAAACGCTCCCGGCTGGTGGATCAGCATCCACGCATCAACGAGTAATAAAGAAACCCGCCAACGGCGGGTTTTCTTTTATTAGCATCCGGCAGCGATATAGTCGCCGTTGGCGCTGATGGGGATGACCGTCAGGAAGAGAACGGTCGCGAACAGGATCAGAACTATCCCGCCGGCTATTTTGACGGCTGGCACCAGCCATCTTAACGTGCTATTTCCCCCGAAGCAGGCCACCGTGCGTTCACGGGCATAACGTACCGCCAGCGAGAGCCCCATAATCGAGAGTGCCGTTCCCAGTGACATTGTCATGACGGCAGCCATCCCCCAGGTGACAATGCCCAGCGCATTTGAAAACATCAGAATCATGATTGCCCCACTGCACGGGCGTGCGCCAATCGCCAGAATCACCCCCAGGCGAGTTTTCCAGTCTCCCTGCGTCAGGTCGGCACCCACGCCGTGATGGCCGCAGCCACAGTGTTCATTGTGCTGATGGAGGGGACTGATGGCTGAGATCGTCATTCTGCGCGGACGCAGGCTCTTTAATGCCTGATAAATGACGAACGCGCCGAATACACCAATCAGCACTGCGCTTATCTTCTCTACATACCAGCGGCTGGTACTAATATCCCCTGAGGCGAGGTTAAACCCCACCGCCAGAATAAAGACAAACAGAATGGCGCTCACGCCCTGCATCAGGCTGCCAAGGAAAGGAACGACCCGGGCAGCCCGCTCGCTTTCCTTATTAGTGGTCAGATAGGTCGTCACAATGAATTTCCCGTGCCCCGGCCCGATGGCGTGCAGCACGCCATAAAGGAAGGCGCCTGTTAAGAGCCATAGTCCGCCGCTGTACTGGTGGTTATTCAGCTGCAGCAGATACATCACCAGATAACGGTGCAGGGTAATTTGAGTGGCAAGACACCACTGGATAAAGGCGCTCCAGTGTGTATGCAGGGTAAAACTGGCAAACAGAATAGCCAGCAGCATCGCCCCTGCGGTAGGGAGACGCCAGTCGCGGGCGAGGCGTTGTGTGTTCATGAGGGAGTGCTCTGCCAGGAAGAATATTTGCCGCTAGTATAGTTGATCTTCCTTTTCAGTTCGCAGGATCGCATCGGGATCCTGATGATGTTGTGGATAAGTCTGTGTGTAAAAGGGTATAAGGCGGGGTTTTGCTGTGGAATGCAGCA
>NZ_JBMKIF010000012.1:1735-132169 GCF_049238025.1 Enterobacter cloacae complex sp. IR5458 | reverse complement strand
CAGCGCACCGATATAGCGGAGGATGGTTTCTCCTGGTGTGGTTGTGGGACGGCTAATGCAGAGGCGGAGGGAATAACCCTTTCCCGCCTCGATATTGGGGTTTACATGCTGACCGGTTCGGCAGGCCTTGCATCTGAGGGATGGCAGTTACTGCCGCCAATGGACCCTGGCGGCATGGGGGAGCTGGGTGTTGTTGAAGCCGAGCAAACTGAAAGCGGCGGACTGACTATCCGCTTGTATAAGCAGAAATACATGCTGAGCGATGAAGGGGAGATCGTCAAAACAAAAGGGGCTCCTATGGATGTTCCGGCCAACAGCTGGATCGATGTACGCCTCGACATGCCTGATGATAGCATCTGGAATAAACGCCAGAAAGAATCGAGTGAAGCGGCCTTAAAAGAACCTGCTTCGTAAAATAAACCGCCGCCTGTCGTATGCAAGAACGGGCGGCGGCTGGTTGCTCAGTGTTCATGCCAGAGCAATCGCCGGGAATACTACCTGAGTAAAACTCAAATACCAACCTGGCGAACTGTAGGTGATTCTGAGGTTAACCACATGTCAGATTCATCAAACATTTCTTCCAACATTCGGTTCAGTTTTTCACGATCACTTTTGCTGGCGTTGCTGTTTAAGGCGTTCGCCTGCATCGGCTTAACCTTCACTTCTGCGTCAGGGAAAATCTGGTGAACCCGTTTCGTTAGCTCTGCCAGTATAATCTCTCTGGCGCCAACCAAACCATCAACATTACGCTTGTCATAGACCAGCTCAACGAACATAAAGACCTCCGGAAACGACTGTATTTTTAAAGAGAATTTATACTGGTTATTTGTACAGTGTCAACGGTTTGGTATATAGCATTTCAGAAGAGAGCTATGGGGCATGGATGGGGCAAAAAAATTGTTTTTGAGGCGGTTTGGGGCATGAGTGGGACATTTTTAATCATATGAACTTTGGTGATTTTCATATGAATTGAATTTTATGTGATTGATAATTCTAAAGAATACACGTGCTCTTGGGCGTTCAATGATTTTTAAAATTGCCGCGTCACGCAGTTGAAGTGTCGGGCATATTCTTCCAGGCCGGTGATGCCCAGGCGCACCCATTTCGGGTGCGACCACTGGGGTAACCCCACATACATCATAGCGCGCTGAGGATCTCGTCCGTGCTGCGCACGCGTCCGATACGCGGGAAGATATGGGTCATGCTGCCCTGATGCTGTTCCGCGGAAGCCGCGCTGCAGGCATCTTCTGCAATGACCTGGTTAAAGCCCAGCTCCCAGGCGTTACGGGCGGTAGACTCCACGCCGATGTTGGTGGAAATGCCGCACAGGATAAGGGTGTCGATACCACGACGGCGGAGCTGCAGTTCCAGATCGGTTCCGTAGAATGCGCCCCATTGACGTTTGGTCACTTCGATATCGCTGTCGCGTTTGCCTAGCGACACCGGATACGTCCACCAGTTTTCCGGCAGGGCATGGGCGGGCGCCTGTGCATCAACGGGCTGTTTTAACGCCTCGGCGAAATCAGCGGACCAGCCGACGCGCACCATGACTACAGGGGCACCGCTGGCACGGCATTTTTCCGCCAGACGAGCGGCGCGGCTAACCACATCATCCGCAGCGTGCGGGCCACCGGCAAAGGGCAGGATCCCTTCCTGTAAATCAATCACCACAAGCGCGGTTTTGCTGGCATCCAGTGTTAACATCGTTACTCCCGTTAAATGAATCACTTCCGTAACACCATACGACGTGATGACCTGTAATGGGTCGGATAATTTTGTTAATTTTTGTGAGAATGCGCAATAAGAGTGCAGCAAACGACCGTCAGGCCGTGGTTCGCTCTTATCGTCCGGCGGAATTTCCAGTATAATAGCCGCCTTTTTTCATCCAGTTGTGACATACAGAAAGCTGCGACATAGTAGCCTGCATTCCAGGCGACATTTAGCCTGCGGCTAATTAAGGGATATCTCATGCGTACAGAATATTGCGGGCAGCTGCGTCAGTCCCACGTTGGACAGCAGGTCACCCTGTGTGGTTGGGTCAACCGTCGTCGTGATCTTGGTAGCCTTATTTTCATCGATATGCGCGACCGTGAAGGTATCGTTCAGGTGTTCTTCGACCCGGATCGTGCGGATGCGTTGAAGCTGGCTTCTGAGCTGCGTAATGAGTTCTGCATTCAGGTCACCGGTACCGTGCGTGCGCGTGACGAGAAAAACGTCAACGCAGACATGGCGACGGGTGCCATTGAAGTGCTGGCGTCCGATCTGGTTATCATTAACCGTGCTGAAGCGCTGCCGCTGGACTCCAACCACGTCAACACGGAAGAAGCGCGTCTGAAATACCGCTACCTGGATCTGCGTCGTCCGGAGATGGCCCAGCGCCTGAAAACCCGTGCGAAAATCACCAGCCTCGTGCGCCGTTTCATGGATGACCACGGTTTCCTCGATATCGAAACCCCGATGCTGACCAAAGCCACACCGGAAGGTGCGCGCGATTATCTGGTCCCATCCCGCGTACATAAAGGCAAATTCTACGCGCTGCCACAGTCTCCACAGCTGTTCAAACAGCTGCTGATGATGTCCGGTTTCGATCGCTACTATCAGATCGTCAAATGTTTCCGCGACGAAGACCTGCGTGCTGACCGTCAGCCAGAATTCACCCAGATCGATGTGGAAACCTCCTTCATGACCGCCGAGCAGGTGCGTGAAGTGATGGAAGCGCTGGTGCGTAGCCTGTGGAATGACGTGAAAGGCGTCGAGCTGGGCGATTTCCCGATCATGACCTTCGCCGAAGCCGAGCGTCGATATGGTTCCGACAAACCAGACCTGCGTAACCCGATGGAACTGGTGGATGTTGCAGACCTGGTGAAATCCGTTGAGTTCGCGGTATTCGCCGGCCCGGCTAACGATCCGAAAGGCCGTGTTGCAGCTCTGCGCGTACCGGGCGGTGCGGCACTTAGCCGTAAGCAGATCGACGATTACGGCAACTTCATTAAGATCTACGGCGCGAAAGGTCTGGCCTATATTAAAGTAACCGAGCGTGCGAAAGGTCTGGAAGGGATCACCAGCCCGGTTGCGAAGTTCCTGAATGCGGACATCGTGGAAGCGATTCTTGAGCGCACCGGCGCGCAGGATGGCGACATGATCTTCTTCGGCGCTGACAACAAGAAAGTGGTTGCCGATGCGATGGGCGCGTTGCGTCTGAAGCTTGGCAAAGACCTCAGCCTGACCGACGAAACCAAATGGGCACCGCTGTGGGTTATCGACTTCCCGATGTTTGAAGACGACGGTGAAGGCGGCTTGACCGCGATGCACCACCCGTTCACCTCGCCAAAAGACATGACGGCGGCAGAGCTGAAAGCGTCTCCGGAAGATGCGGTGGCAAACGCCTACGACATGGTGATCAACGGCTACGAAGTGGGCGGGGGTTCCGTGCGTATTCACAGCGGCGAAATGCAGCAGACCGTGTTCGGCATCCTGGGCATTAACGAACAGGAGCAGCGCGAGAAATTTGGCTTCCTGCTGGACGCCCTGAAATACGGTACACCGCCACACGCAGGTCTGGCTTTCGGTCTTGACCGTCTGACCATGCTGCTGACCGGCACCGATAACATTCGTGATGTTATTGCCTTCCCGAAAACCACTGCCGCAGCGTGTCTGATGACCGAAGCGCCAAGCTTTGCTAACCCGACTGCACTGGCTGAGCTGGGCATTGAGGTGGTGAAGAAGGAAGAGAAAAACTGATATGACATACAAGCTTCCCGTTTCTGTCTTAGTTGTCATTTATGCCCAGGACACGAAGCGGGTGCTAATGTTGCAGCGGCGCGACGATCCTGATTTCTGGCAGTCGGTTACCGGCAGCCTGGAAGAGGGGGAAACCGCGCCGCAGGCCGCCGCGCGTGAAGTAAAGGAAGAGGTCACCATTGATGTTGCTCGCGAGCAACTGACCCTGAAGGACTGTCAGCGCACGGTGGAGTTTGAAATTTTTAGCCATTTACGTCATCGCTACGCGCCGGGCATTGAGCGCAATACGGAATCGTGGTTCTGTCTCGCGCTCCCCCATGAGCGGGAGATCGTGTTTACCGAACACCTGAACTACCGCTGGGTGGATGCGACGGATGCCGCCGCACTGACCAAGTCGTGGAGCAACCGGCAGGCGATTGAAGAATTTGTAATTAACGCTGCCTGAGAAGGCGCGATTTTTGGAGAACTTTTTATGGCAGGTCATAGTAAGTGGGCCAACACCAAACACCGTAAAGCGGCACAGGATGCCAAACGCGGTAAGATCTTTACCAAAATCATTCGTGAGCTGGTGACAGCGGCACGTCTGGGCGGCGGCGATCCGGCCTCTAACCCGCGTCTGCGCGCGGCGGTGGATAAAGCGCTGTCTAACAACATGACGCGTGACACCCTGAACCGTGCCATCGCACGTGGTGTAGGCGGTGATGAAGACGCGAACATGGAAACCATCATTTATGAAGGTTACGGCCCTGGCGGTACTGCCGTGATGGTTGAGTGCCTGTCCGACAACCGTAACCGTACCGTTGCGGAAGTGCGCCATGCATTCACTAAAACCGGCGGCAACCTGGGTACCGACGGTTCCGTTTCTTACCTGTTCAGCAAAAAAGGCGTCATCTCCTTCGAGAAAGGCGACGAAGATGTGATCATGGAAGCCGCCCTGGAAGCCGGTGCGGAAGACGTGGTGACCTACGATGATGGCGCAATTGACGTTTACACCGCGTGGGAAGAGATGGGCGCCGTGCGCGATGCACTCGAAGCCGCGGGTCTGAAAGCGGACAACGCGGAAGTTTCCATGATTCCGTCCACCAAAGCGGACATGGATGCGGAAACTGCGCCAAAACTGCTGCGTCTGATCGACATGCTCGAAGACTGCGACGACGTGCAGGAAGTGTATCACAACGGTGAAATCTCTGATGAGGTTGCAGCGACTCTCTGATGAGAGCGTATAAGCCGTTTACGGGAGACGCGTGATGTCGATTATCCTTGGGATTGACCCCGGCTCGCGCGTCACCGGTTATGGCGTTATCCGCCAGGTGGGACGCCAGCTAACCTACCTCGGCAGCGGCTGTATTCGCACCAAAGTGGACGATCTGCCGTCGCGCCTGAAGCTGATTTATGCGGGCGTGTCGGAAATCATCACCCAGTTTCAGCCTGATTTTTTTGCCATTGAGCAGGTCTTTATGGCAAAAAACGCCGATTCGGCGCTAAAGCTGGGGCAGGCGCGCGGCGTGGCGATTGTTGCCGCCGTGAACCAGGATCTTCCGGTGTTCGAATATGCCGCACGTCAGGTAAAGCAGACGGTGGTGGGGATAGGTAGCGCGGAGAAAAGCCAGGTGCAGCATATGGTGCGTACCTTGCTGAAGCTTCCCGCGAACCCGCAGGCCGATGCCGCCGATGCGCTGGCCATTGCGATTACCCACTGTCACGTCAGCCAGAACGCGATGCAAATGAGTGAATCGCGGCTCAATCTGGCGCGAGGCAGGTTGCGATAAAGAGAAATCAGGCTGGATAAACATCCAGCCTTTTTTTATTATGTCGCCAGTCAAACATTTTCCAGAACGCAGGAGCGTCACGTGATAGGCAGACTCAGAGGCATCATCATTGAAAAACAACCCCCGTTAGTGCTGCTGGAAGTGGGTGGCGTGGGCTATGAAGTCCACATGCCAATGACCTGCTTCTACGAGTTGCCGGACGCGGGTAAAGAGGCGATTGTCTTTACTCAGTTCGTGGTGCGTGAAGATGCTCAGTTGCTTTACGGCTTCAACAACAAGCAGGAACGTACCCTGTTCCGCGAGCTGATTAAAACCAACGGCGTGGGGCCGAAGCTGGCGCTGGCGATTTTGTCCGGTATGTCTGCTCCGCAGTTCGTGAATGCCGTTGAGCGCGAAGATCCTGCGGCGCTGATTAAACTCCCGGGGATTGGTAAGAAAACCGCCGAGCGTCTGATTGTTGAGATGAAAGACCGCTTTAAAGGTCTGCATGGCGATCTGTTCACCCCGGCCACCGATCTGGTTCTGACGTCACCTGGGGCGCCGTCAACAGATGATGACGCTGAGCAGGAAGCGGTTGCCGCGCTGGTGGCGCTGGGCTATAAACCTCAGGAGGCCAGTCGGATGGTAAGCAAAATTGCCAAACCGGATGCCAGCAGTGAAACCCTGATTCGTGAAGCGCTGCGCGCTGCATTGTGAGGTAAAGGATGATTGAAGCAGACCGCCTGGTATCGGCAGGCACCCTTCAGGCAGAAGACGTGGTGGATCGTGCGATCCGCCCGAAACTGCTTGATGAGTATATCGGCCAGCCGCAGGTACGTTCCCAGATGGAGATTTTCATCCAGGCGGCTAAGCTGCGCGGCGATGCGCTCGATCACCTGCTGATTTTTGGCCCGCCAGGGTTGGGGAAAACCACGCTGGCGAATATCGTTGCCAATGAAATGGGCGTCAACCTGCGCACGACCTCCGGCCCGGTGCTGGAGAAAGCCGGCGATCTGGCGGCAATGCTGACCAACCTTGAACCGCATGACGTACTGTTTATCGATGAAATCCACCGTCTGTCTCCGGTGGTAGAGGAAGTGCTCTATCCGGCAATGGAAGATTACCAGCTGGATATCATGATTGGTGAAGGCCCGGCTGCGCGCTCCATCAAGATCGATCTGCCGCCGTTTACCCTGATTGGCGCAACGACCCGTGCCGGATCGTTGACCTCTCCATTGCGCGACCGCTTCGGTATCGTGCAGCGTCTGGAGTTTTATCAGGTGCCGGACCTGCAGCATATTGTCGGTCGTAGCGCGCGCTATATGGGGCTGGAGATGAGCGAAGAGGGCGCTTTTGAAGTGGCGAAGCGTTCGCGCGGTACGCCGCGTATTGCCAACCGCCTGCTGCGTCGCGTGCGCGACTTTGCCGAAGTGAAGCACGATGGCACCATTTCGGCAGAGATTGCCGCCCAGGCGCTGGATATGCTTAACGTCGATGCCGAAGGCTTTGACTATATGGACCGCAAACTGCTGCTGGCGGTGCTGGATAAATTCTTTGGCGGACCGGTCGGGCTGGATAACCTGGCGGCGGCGATCGGTGAAGAGCGTGAAACTATCGAGGATGTTCTGGAGCCGTATCTGATCCAGCAGGGATTCTTACAGCGTACGCCGCGTGGTCGTATGGCGACGGTGCGGGCGTGGAATCATTTCGGCATTACGCCACCGTCAATGCCGTAATGATGAGCAGGCGGGATGTTAAATTTCGCCTGCGACGCTGACCGATTAGTTACCTCATCTGAATTATCATCCATATTATTTTGGATAAATTTATCCTACCTATCATTTTAGATAATTCGCTTATTCCCTCTATGATGAATTTATAGCGATATCCATGCTATGAATAAATTTCATCATCACATCAGGAATAACAAAATGAAAACAATGACGGCTCTGACTATTGCCGCTCTGACTATGGCGGCTTTGTCTGGCGCCGCGAATGCCGCTATTTCCGGAACCCAAACATGGAAAATGGTGGATAATAAACTTGAAAATACCAGTAACGGACGAAAATTATGTATGACTGGCATTGCTTACCAGCAGGCGGTGATGGAGCCATGTGGTTCTAATCCAGAATTGCAGAATATTCGTGAGGTCAATTTCGCTATTAATGGGATGCTGATGCTGGAAACATATCCAGAATATGCCTTCGCACCAGCAAGCGGCAAAGTTTATATACGCGAATATGAACCTATTGCGAGTCATTGGGACTATATTAACGGACAGCTGAAAAAAGTTGATACCGATGGTATTGTCAAGTGTCTTGATATGGAAGGCGGCATAAACGTCCCAGGTGCCAAATTGCATTTAGCAACGTGTACCAGGTAATAAAATAAGCCCCGATAATTTCATCGGGGCTTATTTACGTGTGCACCCAACATGGGCGCACTCCAGCGGTTTAAGTCCCGCCATGCGTTGATCACAGCACATGAAGCGAAGCGCCACCCTCTGTGGAAGCGCTAATCGTTCATTCAGGCATTAGGTTGTTTTTTCATCATGCTGAAAATAAACAGCACCGCCGCACTCAGCACTACTGACGGCCCAGCAGGCGTGTCATAGAACGCCGAGAAGGTTAACCCACCCGTTACCGCAATCATTCCGATAATCACGGCCACACCGGCCATCTGCTCCGGCGTGCGGGCAAAACGGCGCGCCGTGGCGGCAGGGATGATCAGCAGCGAGGTAATAATCAGCGCCCCGACGAACTTCATCGCCACGCCGATGGTTAATGCCGTCACCAGCATCAGCAGTAGCTTAACCCGCTGCAGCTTCACGCCGTCGACGAAGGCCAGGTCCGGGCTGACGGTCATCGCCAGCAGGTTACGCCACTGCCAGAGCAGAATACCGAGTACCACCACCACACCGAAGGCGATGGAAATTAAATCTTCCGGCGTCACGGCAAGCAGATCGCCAAACAGATAGGCCATCAGGTCGACGCGGATATTCGACATCAGACTCACCACCACCAGACCCAGCGAGAGCGCGCTATGGGCCATAATGCCAAGCAGCGTATCAATGGCGAGGTGCGGACGTTTCTCCAGCCAGACCAGCCCGGCTGCCAGCAGCAGGGTGACGACAATCACCGCGTAGAAGGGATTCACATCCAGCAGTAAACCAAAAGCCACGCCCAGCAAAGAGGCGTGCGCGAGGGTATCACCGAAATAGGACATTCTGCGCCAGACCACAAACGAGCCGAGTGGACCCGCGGCGCAGGCAAGCATAATCCCGGCCAGCCAGCCGGGCAGTAACAGTTCAATCATGAGTGTCCATTTCCCCGGCGCAGGACAATTCGTCCCTGTAAATCATGGCGGTGATTATGATGATGACGGTAAATACCCAGCTGTTCAGCGCCACGAGGGCCAAACATGGAGATAAACTCCGGGTGCATCGAGACCACTTCAGGCGTGCCGGAACAGCAAATATGATGGTTAAGGCACAGCACTTCGTCCGTTTTCGCCATGACAAGATGGAGATCGTGGGAGACCATCAGCACGGCGCAATTCAGTTCACGGCGAAGCTGATCGATCAAATCATAAAGCGCGACCTGACCATTAACGTCCACCCCCTGGGTAGGCTCATCAAGCACCAGCAGTTGCGGGCTGCTCAACAGCGCGCGCGCCAGCAAAACGCGCTGCGTCTCACCCCCGGAAAGTTTTTGCAGCGGCGCGTCAATAAGGTGGCCCGCCTGTACGCGTTTCAGCGCCGGGAGAATATCGGCTTTCCGCGTGCCGGGGCGCAGGCGCAGAAAGCGACTCACCGTTAAAGGCAGCGTGGCGTCCAGATGTAATTTCTGAGGCACATAGCCGATACGCAATTTTTCCTCGCGGGTGATAACACCTTCATCGGGCGTCACCAGACCCAGTACAACCCGTACCAGCGTGGATTTACCTGCGCCATTAGGACCAAGCAGCGTCAGAATTTTGCCGGGCTTCAGATCCAGCGACACGTCAGAGAGGACGCGGCGCTGGCCGAAAGAGACCGAAATATTATCGAGAGAAACCAGTGTCGTCATGTCAATTTAAGCTTGAAGAAGTCAACGAATGTTATAATATCACATTCCACGCATTCACTACGATGATTAGTCGCATTATGTTACATAAAAATACGCTTCTTTTCGCAGCATTATCCGCTGCCCTTTGGGGTACAACCGCACAAGATGTTAACGCGGCGGTTATCGCTTCGCTTAAACCGCTTGGATTCATCGCGTCGGCCATTGCCGATGGGGTGACGGAAACCCAGGTTTTGCTGCCTGACGGGGCCTCTGAGCATGACTATTCTCTTCGCCCTTCAGATGTAAAACGCTTACAAAACGCGGACTTAGTCGTCTGGATTGGACCAGAGATGGAAGCGTTTATGCAGAAGTCGGCCAAACAGATTCCAGGCGATAAACAGGTTGCGATTGCCGGGCTTTCCGGCGTGAAACCGTTGCTCATGAAAGGCACGGATGACGACGGTGATGAACATGACCATCACGTGGCAGAGGGTGAAAAAGGTGATGGAGATCACCATCATGGTGAGTACAACATGCATCTCTGGCTTTCCCCAGAGATAGCGCGGCTTTCAGCGGTTGCAATCCACGACAAATTAGTGGAACTTATGCCGCAAAGTCGAGCCAAACTAGACGCCAACCTGAAGGATTTTGAGGCACAATTAGCCGCAACCGATAAGCAGGTAGGTAATGAGCTCGCACCGTTGAAAGGAAAAGGGTATTTCGTTTTTCATGACGCCTATGGCTACTATGAAAAACACTATGGTTTGACCCCGCTTGGGCACTTCACCGTCAACCCTGAAATTCAACCTGGTGCGCAGCGTTTACATGAAATCAGAACACAGTTGGTTGAGCAAAAAGCGACATGCGTTTTTGCTGAGCCACAGTTCAGGCCAGCGGTCGTAGAAGCCGTGGCCAGGGGGACATCCGTGCGCATGGGGACCCTTGACCCGCTAGGAACGAATATCCAGTTGAGCAAAGCGAGCTATTCGCAGTTCCTCAGCCAACTGGCGGACCAGTATGCGAGCTGCCTGAAAGGAGATTAACGAGGAAGTGAATACGTGCAACAGATAGCCCGCTCTGTCGCCCTGGCATTTAACAATCTGCCTCGACCCCACCGCGTTATGCTGGGGTCGCTTACAGTACTCACCTTAGCGGTCGCCGTCTGGCGGCCCTATGTTTACCACCCGAGTTCTGCCCCTATCATCAAAACCATCGAGCTTGAAAAGAGCGAGATCCGTTCTTTACTGCCTGAAGCCAGTGAGCCTATCGACCAGGCTGCTCAGGAAGATGAAGCGATTCCCCAGGATGAGCTGGACGATAAAATCGAGAACGAGGCCGGGATCCACGAGTATGTTGTCTCTACCGGTGACACGCTGAGCAGCGTGCTCAACCAGTACGGTATCGACATGGGGAATATCAGTCAGCTCGCTGCTGCAGATAAAGACCTGCGTAACCTGAAAATAGGGCAACAGCTCTCCTGGACCTTAACGGCGGATGGCGATCTCCAGCGGTTAACCTGGGAGATGTCCCGCCGTGAAACCCGCACCTACGATCGCACTGCAAACGGTTTCAAAATGACCAGTGAAATGCAGAAGGGCGACTGGGTGAACAGCGTGATGAAAGGCACAGTAGGCGGAAGCTTCGTTTCCAGTGCCCGTGATGCCGGTCTGACCAGCTCTGAAATCAGTGCGGTGATCAAAGCCATGCAGTGGCAGATGGATTTCCGCAAGCTGAAGAAGGGCGATGAGTTTTCCGTTCTGATGTCTCGCGAAATGCTCGACGGCAAGCGTGAGCAGAGCCAACTGGTGGGCGTACGTCTGCGCTCTGATGGCAAAGATTACTACGCCATCCGTGCCGAAGACGGTAAGTTCTACGACCGCAGCGGTACGGGACTGGCGAAAGGCTTTATGCGCTTCCCGACGGCTAAACAGTTCCGCGTTTCCTCTAACTTTAACCCGCGTCGTCTGAACCCGGTTACCGGGCGCGTCGCACCACACCGTGGCGTTGACTTTGCCATGCCGCAGGGCACGCCGGTGCTGGCTGTGGGTGATGGTGAAGTGGTCGTGGCTAAACGTAGCGGTGCCGCAGGCTACTATGTCGCGGTGCGTCACGGTCGTACCTACACCACCCGCTATATGCACCTGCGTAAACTGCTGGTTAAACCTGGACAGAAAGTGAAACGTGGCGACCGTATCGCGCTCTCCGGCAACACCGGACGCTCGACCGGCCCGCACCTGCACTATGAAGTGTGGATTAACCAACAGGCCGTAAACCCGCTGACGGCGAAACTGCCACGCACCGAAGGCCTGACGGGTAAAGATCGTTCTGATTACCTGGCGCAGGTGAAAGAGGTGATACCGCAGCTGAGCTTAAACTAAGCCTTCTGTTTTTGTGAAAAAAGCCGGTGTCAGTATGCGCCGGCTTTTTCTTTTGTGCGTGGACGACTGCCTCGCTACACTATCAATAAAATTTTGCGTCACCAGACCCTGGAACCAGCATGGAAACAAAAAAAAACAATATTGAATACATTCCTGAGTTTGAAAAATCCTTTCGCCATCCGCGCAACTGGGGCGCCTGGCTCGGGGTCTACACCTTTGCAGGCATCGCTATGCTGCCTGCTGCGCTGCGCGATCCCCTGCTGGGGAAAATTGGCCGTCTGGCCGGGCGTTTAGGCAAAAGCGCGCGTCGCCGTGCGCAGATCAACCTCTATTACTGTTTTCCCGAAAAAAGCGATGCCGAGCGCGAGGCTATCATCGATGCGATGTATACCACCGCCCCGCAGGCAATGGCAATGATGGCAGAGCTGGCGCTGAAAGGGCCGGAAAAAATCGTTGACCGTGTTGACTGGAAAGGGCTGGAAATCATTGACGAAATGCGTCGCAATGACGAGAAGGTGATTTTCCTCGTTCCTCACGGTTGGGGTGTCGACATTCCGGCGATGCTGATGGCTTCTCAGGGTCAGAAGATGGCGGCCATGTTCCATAACCAGGGCAACAAAATCTACGACTTTGTCTGGAATACCGTACGTCGTCGTTTTGGCGGTCGTTTGCATGCGCGTAACGATGGTATCAAGCCGTTTATTCAGTCCGTACGTCAGGGATACTGGGGCTACTATCTGCCGGATCAGGATCACGGACCGGAGCACAGTGAGTTTGTCGACTTCTTTGCGACCTACAAAGCCACACTTCCGGCGATTGGCCGCCTGATGAAGGTGTGTCGCGCCCGCGTGATCCCACTCTTCCCGGTTTATGATGGTAAAACGCACCGTCTGAGCATTGAAGTCCGCCCGCCTATGGATGACTTGCTGACCGCAGACGATCGCACCATTGCGCGTCGCATGAACGAAGAGGTGGAAATTCTGGTGGGGCCGCATACCGAACAGTACACGTGGATATTGAAGCTGCTTAAAACGCGAAAGCCGGGTGAAACGGAACCTTATAAACGCAAAGAGCTTTATCCGAGGAAATAAAAAAAGCCCTCTCCAGATGGAGAGGGCTTTTTAACACAGATGTTGTTACTCGACGGTCATAACGCGGGTGGTGTTGGTTGAGCCGATGGTGCTCATCACATCACCCTGCGTCACGATAACGATATCACCGGACACCAGGTAACCTTTGTCGCGCAGCAGATTGACGGCATCGTGCGCGGCTGCCACGCCGTCATTGGTGCTGTCGAAGTGCACTGGCGTCACACCGCGGTACAGCGCCGTCAGGTTCAGCGTGCGTTCATGACGGGACATGGCGAAGATCGGCAGACCGGAGCTGATACGGGAAGTCATCAGCGCGGTACGGCCTGATTCGGTCATGGTAATGATCGCGGTTACCCCTTTCAGATGGTTTGCCGCGTACATGGCAGACATCGCAATCGCTTCTTCCACGTTGTCGAACTGCACGTCCAGACGGTGTTTAGAGACGTTGATGCTTGGGATCTTCTCTGCGCCCAGGCAGACACGCGCCATCGCGGCCACGGTTTCAGCAGGATATTGGCCCGCAGCGGTTTCCGCAGACAGCATTACCGCATCGGTACCATCCAGCACGGCGTTAGCGACGTCCATCACTTCCGCACGGGTTGGCATTGGGTTGGTGATCATGGATTCCATCATCTGGGTCGCGGTGATCACCGCGCGGTTCAGCTGACGTGCGCGACGAATCAGCGCTTTCTGGATACCAACCAGCTCAGGATCGCCGATTTCCACACCCAAATCGCCGCGGGCCACCATCACCACGTCAGAAGCCAGGATCACATCGTCCATGGCGTCCTGATCGCAAACGGCTTCCGCGCGTTCAACCTTGGCAACGATTTTGGCATCACAGCCTGCATCACGGGCCAGACGGCGTGCATAGTTCAGATCTTCGCCACAGCGTGGGAAGGAGACTGCCAGGTAGTCAACGCCGATCAGAGCCGCAGTAACGATGTCCGCTTTGTCTTTATCGGTCAGCGCTTCCGCAGAGAGGCCGCCGCCCAGTTTGTTGATACCTTTATTGTTGGAGAGCGGGCCGCCGACGGTAACTTCGGTGAACACTTTCATCCCCTGAACTTCGAGCACCTTCAGCTGTACGCGTCCGTCGTCGAGCAGCAGGATATCGCCAGGCACCACGTCAGCTGGCAGGCCTTTATAGTCAATCCCGACTTTTTCTTTATCGCCTTCGCCTTTGCCCAGGTTGGCATCCAGCAGGAATTTATCGCCGATATTGAGGAAAACTTTACCTTCTTTGAAGGTGGAGACACGAATTTTAGGACCCTGCAGATCGCCGAGGATAGCGACATGGCGGCCCAGTTTAGCGGCGATCTCACGCACTTTGTCGGCACGTAATTTATGGTCTTCTGGCGTACCGTGAGAGAAGTTCATGCGCACCACGTTGGCACCCGCGGCGATAATCTTTTCAAGGTTATTATCGCGGTCGGTGGCCGGGCCTAAGGTGGTAACGATCTTGGTTCTGCGAAGCCTTCTGGACATGTAATACTCCGTTGACTGAAACAACTTTGGTGTTGCGTGAACATTGAATCGGCCTTCATCTGCCGCAAGGCAGCAAAGAGAGGACCGAATGCCGTAAATCATTACATCGTAATTATTGGTTACGTCTTCGTTATCTACTTTAAGGAAACATCGCTCTTTATGAGCAATTCTTTATCAAAACGCGATTCCTTCAGCGCTTCCTTGACTCGCTTCAAGTTATCTCTGAATTTTGCGCCCCGGCGCAAGGTAAAACCGGTCGCCAGCACGTCTATAACCGTGAGCTGTGCCAGACGGGAAACCATAGGCATATACATATCGGTATCCTCCGGGACGTCCAGCGTAATGGCGAGCGTCGCCTCTCGTGCCAGCGGCGTACCGGCGGTGGTAAGGGCGATCACCATGGCATCGTTTTCACGGGCCAGCTGCGCCAGTTCCACCTGACTTTTGGTGCGGCCAGTATGCGAAATGAGTACCACGACGTCATCTTCACTGCAATTCATACAGCTCATGCGTTGCAGCACAATGTCATCGGAATAAATCACCGGCACGTTGAAGCGGAAGAATTTATTCATGGCATCGTGCGCCACGGCGGCCGACGACCCAAGTCCGAAGAACGCGATCCGCTTGGCCTGGGTAAGTAAATCCACCGCACGGTTCACCGAACTCATATCCAGAGACTGACGAACGTGGTCAAGCGTGGCCATAGCTGACTCAAAAATTTTCGCCGTGTAGGCATCTACGCTGTCGTCTTCATCCACATTACGATTAACATAAGGGGTGCCGTTTGCCAGACTTTGTGCCAGATGCAGTTTAAAATCAGGAAAGCCGCGCGTTTCCAGGCTACGGCAGAAGCGGTTAACGGTCGGTTCGCTGACGCCTGCTTCCTGAGCCAGCGCGGCGATGCTTGAATGAATCGCCTGAGCGGGAGAGGCAAGAATGACTTCAGCCACTTTTCGCTCGGATTTGCTAAGGTGTTCCAGTTGATACTGGATTTTTTCAAGCATATTCATTGTTAACAGGGCGCTCGTGGGGGTGGAAACGATTTCATAAATGGATGAAATCTTCATTCGATTAGCCGATATTACCCCTGTGGCTTCCATAAAGGGTAACAGTCGACAAGATAATGTTGTTGTTTTTTTTCATTACTTGATCGATGTCGGGTTTTGCTATGACCCTGTTGCGCAAATTATCGACGCTTGTTGCGTCATAATGCCCCCTTAATCGGCTGCAAGGCGAAAAATTGCCGTATCGCACGAGACGATAAGTGCTAATGGTTTCGGGAATGACGTAAAAGCAGTACAGTGCATTGTAATAAAATTACAACGATACCTGGCAGAAGTACCAGGTGATCCAACTGAGGAGAATGACATGGCGGTAACGCAAACAGCCCAGGCATGTGACCTGGTCATTTTCGGCGCGAAAGGCGATCTTGCACGCCGAAAATTGCTGCCTTCCCTGTATCAACTGGAGAAAGCGGGCCAAATTCATCCGGATACCCGTATCCTGGGGGTAGGGCGCGCCGACTGGGATAAGGACGCTTATACCAAAGTCGTCCGCGAGGCGCTCGAAACTTTCATGAAGGAAAAAATTGATGAAAGTTTGTGGGATACCCTGAGCGGTCGTCTTGATTTCTGCAACCTGGACGTCAATGACGTCAGCGCGTTTAACCGCCTGGGCGCCTTGCTGGATCAGAAAAACCGTGTCACCATTAACTATTTCGCTATGCCGCCAAGCACTTTCGGCGCCATCTGCAAAGGTCTCGGCGAAGCCAAACTGAACGCCAAACCGGCGCGCGTGGTGATGGAGAAGCCGCTGGGTACCTCTCTGGCAACCTCGCGTGAAATCAACGACCAGGTGGGCGAGTTCTTCGAAGAGTGCCAGGTTTACCGTATCGACCACTATCTCGGTAAAGAGACGGTACTGAACCTGCTGGCGCTGCGTTTTGCTAACTCCCTGTTTGTGAATAACTGGGACAACCGCACTATCGACCACGTGGAAATCACCGTGGCGGAAGAGGTAGGTATCGAAGGCCGCTGGGGTTACTTTGACCAGGCAGGCCAGATGCGCGACATGATCCAGAACCACCTCCTGCAAATTCTGTGCATGATCGCCATGTCACCGCCGTCTGACCTGACGGCAGACAGCATTCGCGACGCCAAAGTCAAAGTGCTCAAGTCGCTGCGCCGCATCGACCGCTCCAACGTGCGCGAGAAGACCGTTCGCGGCCAGTACACCGCCGGGTTTGCGCAAGGCAAAAAAGTGCCGGGCTACCTGGAAGAAGAGGGCGCGAACAAATCCAGCAACACCGAGACTTTTGTGGCGATCCGCGTGGATATCGATGACTGGCGCTGGGCGGGCGTGCCGTTCTACCTGCGTACCGGTAAACGTCTGCCAACCAAATGTTCCGAAGTCGTCGTCTACTTCAAAAACCCGGAACTGAACCTGTTCAAAGAGTCCTGGCAGGAGCTGCCGCAGAACAAACTGACCATTCGTTTGCAGCCGGACGAAGGGGTTGATATCCAGATCCTCAACAAAGTGCCGGGCCTGGATCACAAGCATAACCTGCAGACCACCAAACTGGATCTGAGCTACTCCGAAACCTTTAACCAGACGCACCTCGCGGATGCTTATGAGCGTCTGCTGCTGGAAACCATGCGTGGTATCCAGGCGCTGTTCGTGCGTCGCGATGAAGTGGAAGAGGCGTGGAAATGGGTCGATTCCATTACCGAAGCCTGGGCAGCCGATCAGGATGCGCCAAAACCGTATCAGGCGGGCACCTGGGGGCCGGTTGCATCGGTGGCCATGATCACCCGTGATGGCCGCTCCTGGAACGAGTTTGAGTAGGATAATCCACTAGCCCGAAAGTGTTATTTTACCGGTAACATGATCTAACACAGCTAGTGGCACAATTTTTATTCTTTTAAGCGCCGCGTGGATTTCCCCGCGGCGCTTTTTTTATTACACTGCCGGAAGTGATTTTGACCCAGAGCTCCGGACGGCAAGCGTTTCAGCGGTGTTAACAACTGCCAGCGACGTTGTAAACTCCTGAGCCCGGACAGATAAATTAGAGGAGCTTTTATGAATCCGACATTGTTACGCGTAACACAACGCATTATTGAGCGCTCGAAGGAGACCCGTTCGGCCTACCTCGCCCGGATTGAACAGGCAAAGAGCAATACCGTCCATCGCTCCCAGCTGGCCTGTGGTAACCTGGCGCACGGCTTCGCGGCCTGCCAGCCCGATGATAAAGCCTCCCTGAAAAGCATGTTGCGTAACAATATCGCCATTATTACCTCCTATAACGACATGCTCTCCGCCCACCAACCGTATGAGGTCTATCCCAATATCATTCGTAACGCGCTGCACAGCGTGAATGCGGTAGGTCAGGTCGCGGGTGGCGTGCCGGCAATGTGCGACGGTGTGACCCAGGGGCAGGATGGTATGGAGCTGTCGCTGCTCAGCCGCGAAGTGATTGCGATGTCTGCTGCAGTAGGCCTGTCACACAACATGTTTGATGGCGCACTGTACCTGGGCGTGTGCGACAAGATCGTTCCGGGACTGGTGATGGCGGCGCTGTCGTTTGGCCATCTGCCCGCGATCTTTGTGCCGTCTGGCCCGATGGCAAGCGGCCTGCCGAACAAAGAAAAAGTGCGTATTCGCCAGCTGTATGCGGAAGGAAAAGCAGACCGTCAGGCGCTGCTGGAGGCGGAAGCCGCGTCCTACCATGCGCCGGGTACCTGTACATTCTACGGCACGGCCAACACCAACCAGATGGTGGTGGAATTTATGGGCATGCAACTGCCGGGCTCGTCCTTTATCCAGCCGGATGCACCACTGCGTCAGGTCTTGACTGAGGCCGCAGCACGTCAGGTGACGCGTCTGACCGGAAACGGCAATGAATGGATGCCGATGGGCAAAATGGTCGACGAAAAAGTGATCGTCAACGGCATCGTGGCTCTGCTGGCCACCGGCGGTTCGACCAACCACACCATGCACCTGGTTGCCATGGCGCGCGCGGCGGGCATTCTGATCAACTGGGATGATTTCTCTGAGATCTCTTCCGTGGTGCCGCTGATGGCACGTCTTTACCCGAACGGTCCGGCGGACATCAACCACTTCCAGGCTGCGGGTGGCGTACCGCTGCTGATGCGCGAGCTGCTGAAAGGCGGTTTGCTGCATGAAGACGTCAACACCGTGGCAGGCTTTGGCCTGCAGCGCTATACCCAGGAGCCGTGGCTGAACAATGGCGAGCTGGACTGGCGCGACGGGGCGACCGCCTCTCTCGATGCGCAGGTGATTGCCACCATCGACAAACCGTTCTCTCCTCATGGTGGCACCAAAGTGCTGAGCGGCAACCTCGGTCGTGCGGTGATGAAAACGTCTGCTGTACCGGAAGAGAACCAGGTTATTGAAGCGCCGGCTGTGGTGTTTGAAAGCCAGCACGACGTATTACCCGCTTTTGACGCGGGTCTGCTTGATAAAGACTGTGTGGTGGTAGTGCGTCATCAGGGGCCAAAAGCGAACGGCATGCCAGAATTACATAAACTTATGCCACCACTTGGTGTATTATTGGACCGCTGTTTCAAAATTGCATTAGTGACCGATGGCCGCCTCTCCGGTGCATCCGGCAAAGTGCCTTCAGCCATCCACGTCACGCCGGAAGCTTATGACGGCGGTTTGCTGGCGAAAGTGCGCGACGGTGACATGATCCGCGTGAACGGTCAGACAGGTGAGTTAACCCTGCTGGTGGATGAAGCAGAGCTGGCAGCACGTCAGCCACATATTCCTGACCTGAGCGCATCGCGCGTGGGAACCGGACGCGAAATGTTCAGCGCGCTGCGTGAGAAACTCTCCGGTGCGGAGCAGGGCGCAACCTGTATTACGTTTTAAGACGACTTGATTTTAACGATCTGGCGAGAGAAAACTCTGATGAAAAACTGGAAAACAAGTGCAGAAGCAATCCTGACCACTGGCCCTGTCGTGCCGGTTATCGTGGTAAACAAGCTGGAGCACGCTGTGCCAATGGCGAAAGCGCTGGTTGCGGGTGGCGTTCGTGTTCTGGAAGTGACCCTGCGTACCGCCTGCGCGATGGATGCGATTCGCGCTATCGCCAAAGAAGTGCCGGACGCCATCATCGGTGCGGGCACTGTTCTCAACGCACAACAGCTGGCAGAAGTCACGGAGGCCGGAGCTCAGTTCGCTATCAGCCCTGGCCTGACCGAGCCGCTGCTGAAAGCAGCGACCGAAGGCACTATTCCTTTGATCCCGGGTATCAGCACCGTGTCTGAACTGATGCTGGGCATGGACTACGGCCTGAAAGAGTTCAAATTCTTCCCGGCAGAAGCCAACGGTGGCACCAAAGCGCTGCAGGCGATTGCAGGTCCATTCTCTCAGGTGCGTTTCTGCCCGACGGGCGGTATCTCTCCGGCGAACTACCGTGACTACCTGGCGCTGAAAAGCGTGCTGTGCATCGGGGGTTCATGGCTGGTGCCAGCGGATGCGCTGGAAGCGGGCGACTGGGATCGCATCACGAAACTGGCTCGCGAAGCGGTTGAAGGCGCGAAGCAATAAGTTTTTTTATCGTATGAAAAACGGGCCTTTCGGCCCGTTTTTTTTATCCTGCTACCTTAACGTTCGCTGCCGCCGCTTTTGCGCGTGCGATGGCCTCGTCGACGTTATTCCCGGTTGCTAACGCCACGCCCAGACGACGGGTGCCGTCGATCTCCGGCTTACCGAACAAACGTACCTGTAACCCGGCGCCCGTTGCGCCCTCGACGTTATCAAACGTCACGTTCTGACTGGTCAGCTGCGGCAGGATCACCGACGAGGCCGCCGGGCCGTACTGACGAATACCGCCAACCGGCAGGCCAAGGAAGGCGCGAACATGCAGGGCGAACTCGGAGAGATCCTGCGATATCAACGTCACCATCCCGGTGTCATGCGGGCGAGGGGAGACTTCGCTGAAAATCACCTCGTCGCCGCAGACAAACAGCTCCACGCCGAACAGACCGTAACCACCTAACGCCAGAACGGTTTTACGGGCGATATCCTGGGCACGTTCCAGCGCCAGGGCGCTCATCTGCTGTGGCTGCCAGGATTCGCGGTAATCGCCATCCTCCTGGCGGTGACCGATCGGGTCGCAGAAATGGACGCCATCCACGGCGCTGACGGTAAGCAGGGTGATTTCGAAATCAAACTTCACCACCCCCTCGACGATCACGCGGCCAGCTCCGGCACGGCCACCCTGTTGCGCATAATCCCAGGCTTTGTCCAGCGTGCTGCTGTCGCGGATAAAACTCTGCCCTTTTCCGGAGGAGCTCATCACCGGCTTAATGATGCACGGGTAACCCATCTCATTGACGGCCTGCAGGAATGCGGTTTTATCGCCCGCAAAACGGTAGCTTGAAGTGGGCAGCCCCAGCTCCTCTGCCGCCAGGCGGCGAATGCCTTCGCGGTTCATGGTCAGTTTCGCTGCGTTGGCGCAAGGCACCACGCGCTGACCTTCCTGCTCAAGCGCGATCAGCGTATCGGTCGCGATAGCTTCAATCTCCGGCACCACAAAATCCGGTTTCTCCTGCGTGATGAGTGTCCGCAGAGTTTCTCCGTCCAGCATGTTAATCACATAAGAACGATGGGCAACATGCATGGCGGGCGCGTCGGCGTAGCGGTCTACGGCAATCACTTCTACCCCTAAACGCTGGCACTCAATGGCGACTTCTTTCCCCAGCTCGCCCGATCCTAACAGCATCACACGCGTCGCCGCAGGTCGCAGCGCGGTTCCTAAACGAGTCATAACATTCCCCCTGAAAAAGATGCGCGCAGTATAAACGAAAACGTTTGCGTCTGTCTTGCGCAGGGCAAAAGGGCCGACGAGAAATTTGCGCTTCTTTAGCCTCGACGGACATTTCCTGACGCCTGCTCGCTTACGCTGTGGAAATGTTAACCGTTAAGTGAGGGAAACCATGTCAGGCTGGTTAAATCAACTGCAATCCATGTTAGGGCAGAAAACATCAGGTTCCGGCGACCAGGGGCTCAGCAAACTGCTGGTACCGGGGGCGCTCGGAGGGCTGGCAGGGCTGCTGGTCGCCAATAAATCCTCACGTAAGCTGCTGGCAAAGTACGGTACCGGCGCGTTGCTGGCCGGTGGCGGCGCTATCGCCGGTACCGTGCTGTGGAACAAGTACAAGGACAGGGTACGCGCGGCGCACCAGGATGAACCCCACTTTGGGGAGGAGACTTCGCCGCTGGATCTGCGTACGGAGCGGCTCATTCTTGCGCTGGTGTTTGCCGCAAAAAGCGACGGGCATATTGATGATAAAGAACGAGCGGCTATCGAGCAGCAGATGCGAGAAGCCGGCGTGGAGGAGCAGGGCAGAACGCTGGTGGCGCAGGCCATTGAGCAGCCGCTCGATCCGCAGCGTCTGGCGCAAAGCGTACAGAATGAGGAAGAGGCGCTGGAACTCTATTTCCTGAGCTGTGCCGCCATTGATATTGACCACTTTATGGAACGCAGCTATCTCAACGCCCTGGGCGATGCGTTGAAAATTCCTCAGGATGTTCGCGAGGGGATCGAGCAGGATATCCGGGAGCAAAAACAGACGCTACAGGGCTAGCTATCGCTGATGTAGCCATGTTTCGCTTGCATCATGCGCGGGTTTTGCCAACCTTATAGGGTGTAAAACTTAAAAGAATGATGTCATGCCACCGAAAGCCCGACGTACTCCGTATGCGATCACCACCCATGGCGATACGCGTATAGATAACTATTACTGGCTACGGGACGATTCACGTTCCCGCCCAGAGGTACTCGACTACCTGCATGAAGAAAACGATTACGGTCGCAAGGTCATGTCCAGCCAGCAGGCGCTTCAGGACCAGCTGCTGAACGAAATGGTGCAGCGCATTCCTCAGCGCGATATCTCCGCGCCCTGGACCAAAAACGGCTATCGTTATCGGCATATCTACGAGCCCGGCAGTGAATATCCCATCTATCAGCGACAGTCGGTATTAAGCGCCGAGTGGGATGAATGGGATATTCTGCTGGATGCCAACCAGCGTGCCGCCCACAGCGAGTTTTATACGCTGGGCGGTATGTCCATCTCCCCGGATAACACCATTATGGCGCTGGCGGAGGATTATCTCTCCCGTCGTCAGTATGGCCTGCGATTCCGCAATCTGGAAACCGGTAACTGGTATCCGGAAATGCTGGAAAACGTCTCCCCGGATTTTGTCTGGGCGAACGATTCCGAGACGGTCTACTACGTTAAAAAGCACGCCGCCACGCTGCTGCCTTATCAGGTGTGGCGCCACAGTGTAGGCACGGACTCTGCCGATGACGAACTGGTGTATGAGGAGAAAGACGAAACGTTTTATGTCAGCCTGCATAAAACGTCCTCGCGCCACTATGTGATTATCTTTCTTGCCAGCGCAACCACCTCAGAGGTGCTACTGCTGGATGCCGAGCTGCCTGATGCCCAGCCGCTCTGCTTTCTGCCACGCCGAAAAGACCATGAGTACAGTCTGGATCACTTCCAGCACAGCTTTTATCTGCGCTCAAACCGCGAGGGGAAAAACTTTGGCCTGTATAAGACCAAGGTGCGCGACGAGCGCAAGTGGGAGGTGCTTATTCCCGCGCGGGAGCAGGTGATGCTCGAAGGGTTCACGCTGTTTACCGACTGGCTGGTGGTGGAAGAGCGTCAGCGGGGGTTGACCAGTATCCGGCAAATCAACCGCAAAACGCGCGAGGTGATAGGGATCGCGTTTGACGACCCGGCCTACGTCACCTGGATTGGTTTTAATCCTGAGCCTGAATCGTCCCGGCTGCGCTATGGCTACTCGTCGATGACCACGCCGGATACGCTGTTCGAACTGGATATGGATACCGGCCAGCGCCAGGTGTTGAAGCAAACAGAAGTGAAGGGATTTGAATCCGACAATTATCGTAGCGAACACCTGTGGGTTACCGCGCGCGATGGTGTCGAGGTGCCGGTTTCGCTCGTGTATCACAAGGCGCATTTTCAGAAAGGTAAAAACCCTATCCTGGTTTACGGCTACGGCTCCTATGGTTCCAGCATGGATGCCGACTTCAGCAGCAGCAGATTAAGTCTGCTCGATCGCGGCTTTGTTTTTGCCATCGCTCATATTCGCGGCGGCGGTGAGCTGGGCCAGCACTGGTATGAAGACGGGAAGTTCCTGAAAAAGCAAAACACGTTCAATGATTATCTCGACGTTTGCGACGCCTTAATTGAACAAGGCTATGGCGATCCGCAGCTCTGCTTTGGCATGGGCGGCAGCGCGGGCGGCATGCTGATGGGCGCTGTGATCAATCAGCGTCCCGAGCGTTTTAAGGGCATCGTTGCGCAGGTACCGTTTGTTGATGTGGTCACCACCATGCTCGACGAATCTATTCCGCTGACGACCGGGGAGTTTGAAGAGTGGGGGAATCCACAGGATGAAACCTATTATCGCTATATGAAAGCGTACAGCCCGTACGATAACGTGGAAGCGAAAGCCTACCCGCACATGCTGGTGACCACCGGTTTGCACGATTCACAGGTGCAGTACTGGGAACCGGCGAAATGGGTGGCGAAGCTGCGGGAACTGAAAACCGACGACAACCTGCTGCTGCTCTGTACCGATATGGACTCCGGGCACGGAGGGAAGTCGGGGCGGTTTAAATCTTATGAAGGGGTGGCGCTGGAATACGCCTTTTTGATCGGCCTGGCGCAGGATACGCTTCCAGGCCAGGCTGAACGTTAAGCTTCACCCAGATAATGCTTCAGGGTTAAGCGTAGCTCCGGGCTCATCTTGTCGAGGTTGTTATACAGCCAGCGCAGATAGCCCGGATCTTTATCCGCAATATCCGATACTGCTCTCCCGCGGTATTTTCCGAAGGTGAACGTCGTCAGCAGTGCAGGACGGCCGGTAATCGTCGCCATATCATCCGGTGTCCAGCCGGAAGTATTCATAATATCGATCAGCAGCGCAGCGGTGATATAGCAGTCATACAGCGCGCGGTGATGGTGAAGCCCTTCAGGCGTTCTGACGCTGAGCTTGCGGGATTTATACAGCGCCATATTGCTGTATTTGATCCCCGGCCACAGGCGACGCGCCAGCTTCATGGTGCAAATCCACTCCCCGGGCATGTCGGGGAGAACCCGACGGTCGAAGCTGGCGTTGTGGGCGACATACCACGGGCTGCCATAGTAGTGCGGGATAATGTCTTCTATCCAGGGTTTATCCGCCACCATTGATTCAGTGATGCGATGGATAGCCATGGCCTGCGGGCTAATAGGGCGATCGGGCCGCACCAGATGGCTCATCGGGTTGACTATTTTTCCGTCAACGACGTCGACCGAGGCCACCTCCACAATTCCGCCCTGAAGATCGCAAGTTTCGGTATCAATGACGCGCAGCATGAAAATCTCCTGAGCTTAAAACGCTTAGCCTAAAGGAATGATATCGCCTTGCCAACCCTGTCGGTTAAGCGTGCCGGTTAACAGCAGCTCGCCTTTATCCGCCCGCACGATCAACTGGCCTTTTTCATCCCATAATGCGCTGCCGGTGCTGGCGTTCGCCATTAATACCGCAATGGCATATTTGTGTGCAAAGCGTTGCAGGGTGCTGATGGACTGCCGCCAGCGGTTGTCCCTTACCGACTGGCTGCTGGTGAACAGCGTTGCTTGCGGATCGAGATTGGGGGAATCGCCCTGCGCATCAATGATGGTGAGCTGTTTATCCCCCGGAACCAGGCTCGCACCGCCGCCTTGCGGATAGCGCACGATGCTCGGCCGAGAGGGCGTAAAGAGCACGAGACCTTTCTGACGCTGGCCATTCCGCTCAAGGGGAAGCCCGGCAATAACGCTAATCTGGTAAAAATGTGCCGCATCAAGCAAGGGTTCCAGCTGTGCGTCGCACGGTGGGGGAGGTAACGTCGTTGTGCCTGAGCCGGTTAAGGAGAGTTCCGGGAAGACCAGCAGATCGCACTGCTGCTGTGCCGCTTCGGCAATGAAGCGTAGGTGGTGGGTAACGTGTTCATCAACACTGTGATACTGCCCGCCATACTGGGCTGCCGCTATATTCCATTGTGACATCGTGACTTCCTTATACACTGAGTCGCAGGGATTTAAGAATACACCTAATTTAATCAGGGTTTTCTTATCCTGCCAGATTTCGCGTAAGGAAGTGTAACGACTCGTTAAGCTTATTTAACTTTAGGCTCGTACGGCAGACGAGAGAGGTTGACCGAAGCGAGACGGTGAGCAATTAATCTTTCCCGGAACCAGTCGCGCAAATGGGCGGGTTGTTCCCGTTCCACAACTTCAGCCACGATGGGCATGTTGTAACGCTCTTTGAACGCAACGCCAGCGGCTGCGAGATCGACATTCACTTTATCCATCTCGTCCTGAGGAAGGGCGGCCAGATTGATTTTCATTTCCTTCTCCTGTTTATGCGGCGGCAACGTTACCGCGATTGCGCGACGATGACAAGCGGAGGTGGGATGATCCTCGACTCGTCTATTATACAGCGTTATTCTTTAGCATACAGACATAACAAAAAGGAATGATCGCGATGGGATTATCCACTTCACGCACGGTATGCGCGCTGGTTTTTCTGGCATCAGTCGTTATCTCACCTACTGTGCTGGCGCATGCGCATCTTAAACAGCAGAGCCCGGCAGCAGACAGCGTGGTGAGCGCTCCGCAGTCACTGACGCTGAATTTTTCGGAAGGTATCGAACCGGGATTTAGCGGTGTGGTGGTGACGGATGCGCACAAGCAGGTCGTCAAAACGGGAGCCGTAACGCGAGACGAAAAGAACAAGGCTCAACTGATCGTTCCGCTGGCGCAAACGCTGGCGACCGGAACCTACCGGGTGGACTGGCATGTGGTTTCCGTCGACGGCCACAAAACCAAAGGCAGCTATCACTTTAGCGTGAAATAGCATGCTGGCACTGGTCTATGTTGGGTTGCGCTTTATCCATTTCGCGGCGCTGATGCTCGTTTTTGGTAATGCGCTATACAGCGTCTGGTTGGCGCCTTCCTCTCTCCACCGTCTGATGGCTCTGCGTTTCGCGCTACAGCAGCGGGTGGCATCTTTAATCAGCCTGGCCGCTGCGCTTCTGATGTTCATGCTTCAGGGCGGATTAATGGGCGATGGCTGGGGAGATGTGTTTAACCCGCAAGTCTGGCACGGCGTACTGGGGACGCAGTTTGGCAGCGTCTGGCTGTGGCAAATTATCCTGGCTTCCATTACGGTTGCTGCCGCGTGGCTTGCGCCGCTGAAAGGCTCCCGGCTGCTACTGCTCGCAATGGGGCAGTTTGTCCTGCTGGCAGGGGTAGGCCACGCGACGATGAACGAAGGTCCGTTGGGGGCTGTGCAGCGTCTCAATCATGCCGTTCATCTGTTATGTGCCGCAACCTGGCTCGGCGGATTACTGCCGCTGCTGTTCTGCATGCATCTGGCAAAAGGGCGCTGGCAGAACGCGGCCATCTACACCATGATGCGTTTCTCGCGCGTAGGCCACTATGCCGTCGCGGGCGTGCTGCTCACAGGGACGATCAATTCGCTCTTGATTCTGGGCGTCCATATTCCCTGGCAGGCTGGCTACGTGCAGCTTTTATTGTTCAAATGTGCGCTGGTGGCGTTGATGGTGGCAATTGCGCTGGCAAATCGGTATTTTCTGGTGCCACGGTTTCGTCCGGATTCCGGGTGGGCACAACAGCTTTTTATCAGGATGACACAGGCAGAAGTGGTGCTGGGAGCGCTGGTTCTGGCAGCGGTCAGCCTGTTCGCCACCTGGGAACCCTTCTGACAAGGTTAACTAACATATGAAAAAAACAGTACTTTCGCTCTTATTGCTGGCCTGCACGGGGAGCGCTCTGGCCGCGCCGCAGGTGATCACCGTCAGCCGTTTTGAAGTGGGTAAAGACAAGTGGGCGTTTAATCGCGAAGAGGTGATGCTGACCTGTCGTCCGGGCCATGCGTTATACGCGATCAACCCGAGTACGCTGGTGCAATACCCGTTGAATGAGGTTGCAGAGCAGCAGGTGGCCAGCGGCAAGAGCAGCGGCCAGCCCATCAGCGTGATCCAGATTGATGACCCGGCTCACCCGGGGCAGAAGATGAGCCTGGCACCGTTTATCGAACGCGCTGACAAGCTCTGCTAGCGTTCAGGTTTCTAATAAAAAACCGCAGATGCTCGCGAAAGCACTGCGGTTTTTTGTTTTTGATGATGATTTAACGCTTTTTTTCTGGCCGCTTTAACTGTGGACTGGAAAACCTGGCGTCGTCATCTATTCTTAAAAGGCAAGGCGACTTAGCCTGCATTAATGCCAACTTTTAGCGCACGGCTCTCTCCCAAGAGCCATTTCCCTGGACCGAATACAGGAATCGTATTCGGTCTCTTTTTATCTGTATGAAAGACAATACGTTACGCCTTTTATCATCTTTATGCAGCGGATGCATCCTGTGCGACTTCGTAAAACATATCACAACACCGCAGGCGGAAGTCCAGCCCTTTTTGCCTGTTTTGTTAAATTTTTGTGAGCAATTAAGGAAAGTCAGCGCCGTGCTTAAAAGCGGGATTTTACCGACGCCTCAATTTCATCAAGCAATTCAAAACGACGGCGGTATTCCGCACGCTTCTTGCTCGCGATCTCGTCGAGAGATTTGCGTTCCATCTGCAGCGGGAGTTGCCAGCAGAAGCCGGAGACCTTTTTACCGCCCAGAGAATCCCAGAATTCGTCATAGCTGGCGTGGAAATGGCGGCCTTTGCTGAGGCGATAGCGCAATGCGCGGAAAACGTGTCCCTCGTCGCTGACGGCAAAAATCGCCTTAACAGATGACTGTAAGGCCAGCTGGAAAAGAACTTCCATCAGCACGCGTTTTGGGAACAGGCCGTGACAGGCGCGGGTGGATTGTTTAATGACGTCCCGCGACACGCAGCGGCGGGGGCCCTGAAGCCCGCCAATCACTATTACGCGTTGTCCGTTGCTGCGGGCTACGCTAAAGGTCAGGCTGGCAAGCAGCGTATCCTCGTTATCGCGCAGCCACAGCGTGCTCTCACCTTCGCGCTCGGCTTTCCCGGCAGAGGATGCATTAACCGTATAGATCACCCCCTCTTTTGCATGGAACTGAACAACGGTTTGTTCCTGCGGGCTGGTCAGCGCCTGGGCGAGGGCGCGCTCTTTCAGGCTATCGATCCAGTAATAATGGTTAACGATAGCGTCGGCGCGATCGTTCGCGGTCAGGCCACGCATCAGATACTGCCGATGGGTCTTGCTGGGCAATGTAATTTGAGCGGAGAGCAGTTTGTCGAAATCGTCACGCCCTGAAAGGGCTTCCAGCATGCGACGGGTGGAAGACCAGAACAGAAGCGAACGTAAAAGGAACTTCAGCCGATAATCGCGTTTCCGCCAGATGGGTCCCGGGACACGTTCGCCGTTCACCAGCTCGGAAATTATATTTGTGCGATGTGGGTAGAACACATCGTTATGCAGGTGTGTATTAGACACGTGAAGATCCCTCGTTTTTTTCTGCCTCTATTCTAAGGAGCCAGGAATAAGGGATTAATAGCGTGAGGATCTTTATTTCTGGTTGGTTTACCGTTTGTTTGACTTTGTCAGGACCGCTCCCGTCTTTTGCTTTTTATACGGCGGCTATACTGTTTAAAGGAGGCCTTATGTATCAGCGAATAGAGGGTGGGATGTGGCGTCACGTCTGGGTTGTCAGCGATATACATGGCTGTTATCAGTGGCTTATGGACGAACTGAAACGCCGCCATTTTAATCCGTATGAGGATTTGCTTATTTCCGTTGGCGATTTGATCGATCGCGGTCCTGACAGCGTAAAAACACTGCAGCTCATCAATGAGAAATGGTTCAGAGCCGTGCGGGGTAACCATGAGCAAATGGCAATGGATAGTCTGGACAATAATGATTCTGCGCTGTGGGCGATGAATGGTGGAGTGTGGTTTACGCGCCTTGATCGCGAGCAGCAGGCGCTGGCGCGAACGTTACTAAACGCCTGCCGCGAATTGCCGCATATTATCGAGATAACCTGCGCAAACGGCCTCAATGTTATTGCGCACGCAGATTACCCCGCCGCGGAATACCGCTGGCAAAAACCGGTGAGCGCCCAGCGCGTGCTGTGGGATCGCGACAGGTTGATGGGCTTTATGGTGGGCAAAGGGCAGGGGATTAGCGGTGCGGATCATTTCTGGTTCGGGCATACGCCCGTCGACAGGCGGTATGATTTTGATAACCTGCACTATATTGATACCGGAGCGGTGTTCGACGGTTACTTCACGCTGGCACAGCTACAGTAATAAATAACCCGCCTTCGGGCGGGTTCTCTTTAGGTCAGGCAAGGCGCATGACCCAGGCATCGGTTTTGCTATCGTAATGCTCACGGTAAAGAACAGAGTGTTCGCCATCAAGTATCGCCGGGACGCTGGTATCCGCATCCCATGCGTCGAGTTGCATGCACAAATCCGGGTCGGACTTGCAGGGAATACTTAACGTTCGATCGCCTTGTGCTTCGCCGCGAAGCTCTGCGTCGTCGATCTCAAAAGCGCCAATACGCACGCTGGTTTTCGTCATAGTGCTCTCCGGGTCGGTTTTCAGAATCTGGTATGACCAGTATGGGCATCCATTTTTGATCGTAGACAAGGAGAGCAAAATCGCCAGTAAAAAAATGCGCTTTTTTTTAGTCGGTGGGACTGTTACCCGTAAACAACCGGCCATCGCGGACCAACTCCCGCGGATAACTATTTTTCAGCCGCGAGCCGACCTTTTTCGCCAGGCCCAACGGGAAGCCCTGATACGTCACAATAACCTCATCCTGAGACGGGGTGGTTTCCGGGTAAACGTCGCGACCACGATACCACTCTTCGGCTTCCTGATGCGTCAATTCAAACGTGTTATCGCTGTCCGCCAGGGCGATGACCGCTTCGTGCTGCCAGCGGTAACCTTTATTATGCACTTCCGCCAGGCGGATCCCGATACGTGAAAAACGGACTTTGCCAATAAGCGGCTCAATGGGTGCCGGGAACAGCCATATCTCTTTATCACGCATCCAGAGGTGCAGATTCTCATCCCAGATCAGCCCAACCTTGTTGGCGGCGGCTTTAAGTTGCACAGCATCGCGGCCTTTCAGCGGGGCGAACGGGAAATTGCCGACCTTGAATTTCGGGGCTGGCAGGGGAGCCACCGCCTGAGTTTTGCGCAGACGAGCCACAAAGAACCCTTCGCAGTCGTAAATCTGCGGGAACACGTGCAGGAAACCTTCCGGCGTGGCGGCCTCATCTGCCGTGGCAAACAGATCGTTAAGTGGCAGGAACTCAACGGCATCCGGGTATTGCGCTTTCAACCACAGACAGACGTCTTCGTTTTCATCGCGGTTGAGGGTACAGGTGGAGTACACCAGCGTGCCGCCGGGGCGCAGGGCGTGAAAGGCGCTGTCGATCAGTTCGCGCTGCGTGGCAGCGATCTCAAGATTGCTTTCCACAGACCAGTTCTTTAACGCATCGGGATCTTTACGCACCACCCCCTCGCCGGAGCAGGGGGCGTCGAGCAGAATGGCATCGAACGCTTCCGGCAAGGCGGCGCCAAACACGCGTCCGTCAAAATGCGTCAGGGCGACATTCTGGATACCGCAGCGGCTGATGTTGGCATGCAAGACTTTCACGCGGCTGGCGGAAAATTCGTTGGCAAGAATCGCCCCGTGATTACCCATCCGGGCGGCAATTTGTGTTGTTTTGGAGCCGGGCGCGGCGGCAACGTCCATCACGCGTTCAGGTGCGTTGCCTTCTGCGAACAGGGCGGCAACCGGCAGCATCGAACTGGCTTCCTGAATATAAAACAGACCGCTCAGATGTTCTGCGGTACTTCCCAGCGGCACGGCATCTTCGTCATCGCGCTCGATCCAAAACCCCTCTGCACACCAGGGCACCGGCGTAAGCTGCCAGTTGTAGGGGGAAACCAGCGTCAGAAAATCATCGACGCTGATTTTCAGCGTGTTGACGCGAATGCTCCGGCGTAACGGACGCTGGCAGGCGGCGATAAAATCATCTAACGACAGATGAGAGGGGAGCGCCTCGCGCATTTGCGCAAGGAATTGTTCAGGAAGAAATACGGAGTTTTGAGCCACGTGCACACCACAGGGAAAAGTTCAGGTCCGCAGTGTAACATAAAGGCTCCGGCGCGTTGACACCGGAGCCTTTCAGATTAACGCGGCAGGGCCGTTCCCCATTCACGCCACTCTTTCGGTTCGCTTTCGAGCAGCAGGAAGTGTTTCCCTGACTGCGCTTTTGGCGCCAGTGGCGTGCCCGGCGGGGTGGCAAACGCAATACCGCCACGGATGAACTGGTTGAAGGTACCGGTTTTAACCACGCCCCCCGTCAGGCCGAAGTCCAGTGAGTAGCCAGAGGCCAGCCAGAATACCGAGTTATTTCGTACCAGGTGCTGGTAACGATCGCTGATACGTAACGCCACCATCACGCGATCGGAGAGCGTACCAAGCGTCAGACCCGTTACCGTACCCACCTCAATACCGCGGAACAGAACCGGCGTGCCGATGCCTAGTGAGCCTGCTTCCGGGACTTCCACCACAATGCTCAGGCCACCGAGGTAGCGCGAATCGGTGATGGTGGCTTCCTGCAGTTCGAAATCACGCCGTGCATTGCCCTGGCCGGGTTCGACGTTGATATAGGGCTGCAGAATAGTGTCGAGATGTTCAACGCCTGCGGCCGAAATCTGCGGCGTCACCACCGAGAAGCGGGAACCGGTGCGGGCGAAGGTCTGCACATATTCCGGGTAGAGCACCGCGGTGGCCTGTACCTCGTTGCGGGAGGTGATCAGCGTCAGCTTCTGGATCTGGCCGATATCAATGCCCAGGTAGCGAATCGGCATGCCTTCCGCCAGCTTACCGGCATCAAACGCATGCAGGGTAATCTGCCCACCCACGGCACGCGCGGCGGTTTCGGACGGGAAGAGAATACGCTTATCGCCCTTACGCAGGTTTGCGCCTGCACCGCTGAGGTTATCGAAGCTAATGGCGCCGCGCAGCGCGCGTGAGAGCGGGGAGGCCTGCACGGTCAGCCCGTTACCGTTAAGCTGAACTTTCGCGCCGCCTTCGGCCCAGAAGACGCTGTTTGGCGTCAGCAGCTTGCGATACTCCGGCTTGATATGCAGTTCGATATCAAACGCGTCCGCACGCGGGCGAACGGCGATCACTTCCCCGACTTCAAACTTGCGATACAGCACCACAGAACCCGCCTGGACGTCCGGTAGCGTCTCGGCGCTCAAGGTCAGCGTGGTCGTCGGCAGATCGCTCAGGCTGTTTTCAATCGCTTTGTCCAGGTTGGCATACAGCGGGTAATTTTCGCGGATGGGGCCTTTATCGCCCGGCAAAATGCGAATGCCGCCGTTAACCCATTCGCTGGCACTGGCACCAAGGAACTCTACGCCGTCCAGGCCTACCTTCACATCGACGCGGCTGTTTACCACGAATTTACTGTCGCCATGGACAAGGTTGCTGTATTGCGGATCGATCGCTACCGAGAAGCTCACGCCGTTTTCGGAAAGCGTTCGCTCCAGAACCTGACCCACCTGGACACCGTGGAGGATTAGCGGCTGACCGGCTTCAATACCATAACTTTCGGGTGCATTTAGCGTAACCGTCACAACGCCCGGTTTTTGCAGCAGGGCTTTATCCGCCGGGGCGATCACGAAGTTGTTGCTTGGCTTTCCTTCTCCGGGGATCAGTTCAAACGTGTTGCCGGTCAGCAAAGTGCTGAGACTGGCATCGTTCAGAGAGAGCTTCGGACTGCGCATCTCGATACGCGTTTTCTCGCGCAGGAGATCGACCACGCTGGGGTCGACGGTCATTTCGCCCGTCACCGAGCCGCCAGGGTTGAGCGTCATTTTGGTGAGCTGACCTACCTGCAGACCCTGATACATCAGCGGTGTTGATCCGGCTTTCAGACCTTTCGCATCGGGCAGAACAAGTTTGACGATCACCCCTCGCTGGCTGTGCGCCAGATCAGCGTACAACCCGAACGTATCATCGGCAGCAGCAGGGCTGGAGTTCTCCGGGGAGTCAAAGGCAATCGCCCCGTTTACCAGCGCGGCCAGGCTCTCCAGCTTCACTTTAGCACCGCTCAGGCTGAGGTCGGCATCTACGCCAGACACGTTCCAGAAGCGGCTGCCTTTTTTCACAAGGTTGGTGAATCGGCGTTCGATCAGCACATCGATGGTCACGCCCTGTTTGTTCGGATTGATGGCGTAATCGTAAACGCGACCCACCGGAATTTTTCGGAAATAGACCAGCGAGCCACTGTTCAGTGAGCCGAGATCCGGCGCCTGCAGATGGATCATCAGATCGCCGTTATTGAGACGGTATTTTGGCTGCGTATCCAGCGCGACAAAGTGATCCTGCGGTTCGCCCTTGCCTGGCATCATACCGATGTAGTTACCGCCAACCAGCGCATCCAGCCCCGAGACACCCGCCAGAGACGCCTTCGGCGTGACCAGCCAGAACTGCGTTTCGCTGCGCAGCGCGTCCTGCATGTCCGATTTAATGCTGACCCGCACCTGAATTTTGTTCAGCCCTTTTCCGAGTGAGATGTCCTGAACCGTACCGACTTCAACCCCCTGAAAACGAACGGGGGTTCGTCCGGCGACGATGCCGTCGGCGGTCTGGAAATCAATGGTGACGGTACTTCCGCGATCTTCATAGCTCGTCCAGATAAGCCAGCCTGCAATCATCAGGGCGATGACAGGCAGCAACCAGAATGGCGAAATGCGGCGTTTAGTTTTAATTCTCGCTTCAGTCGGCGAAGCGGGGGTTTCCTGACTCATGTGCATCCCAAAGTAAGCGGCTATCCAGCCATTCCACAGCAAGAATAGTCAATATCACCGCAGAGCCGAAATAAAAAGCTGCGGGTCCCATAGTAAAAGCAAGTAACTGGTCGCGGTTGATCAGCGACATCATCAGCGAAATCACAAACAGATCCAACATGGACCAGCGGCCAATCCAGGTGACAAATCGCAGAAGCAGTATTCGGGTTCGTAATCCTTGTTCACACTTAAAGTGAATGCTGATGAGCAGGGTGAACATCACCACGACTTTGGTAAAAGGAACCAGGATACTGGCGATAAAGACGATGGCCGCCACCCCAACGTTGCTGTGCGCCAGGGAGATAATGCCGGAGAGGATTGTATCCTCCTGACGGGCACCATTCACGTAAATGATGGAAATCGGCAGCATATTGGCGGGGATCAAGAACACCAGGGAGGCAATCAGCGCCGCCCAGCATTTTTGCAGACTGTTATTGCGTCGATGCAGCAAGGGTATGTGGCAGCGCGGACAGCGCCCACGGGGATCGGGCAACCCGGTGTAATGGCATCCCAGACAGACGCGGAGATTCTCATCCGGACGGGTGGCAGGGCGCTGAGGGTAAAAACGCTCCCAGAGTTGCTCAACGTTCAGGTGGATCAGCGTCAGGATGCTGAGCAGCACCAGGCAAATAAAGGCAAAAAGCCCGACGCCCGGCTGCAGAAAAGCATAATCCTGCACTTTAATTGATGCCACGCCCACACCGACCAGATAGATATCCAGCATCACCCACTCTTTGAGTTTATCCAGCATCAGCAGCACCGGGCGAAGATTCATCCCCAGGATGTTGCCAAACCACAGATAGGCAATGGCTGCAACCAGCACCAGTGGCGCGCCAACGGCGCAAAACAGCACCATGGCAGCGGTAATCGGATCGCCCTGGCGGGTCATCTGCCAGATCCCCTGCAGCACGTTGGCATCAATGCGTACGCCAAGCAGGTAGAGCTTCAGCAGGGGCTCGGTCCAGGCGAAGGGCATCAGCAGCAGCATGGTGACGGCCATGGCGGCCAGACGGGTTAACGACCAGTCTCGGCCGTCACGAATTTTCGCGTCACATCGGGGGCAAAAGGCACTTTGGTGCGATTTCATCTTCGGCAACATAAAAAGCGTATCGCACTGGGGGCAACGCTGATAATGTGCACGAGGCAAAGCGTCTCTTACAGTATGGACCGTTATCTTTTTTGTCGGCGTAATTTTGGTTGTTTTTAAGGCCATCAGCTGCGCACAAATAAGTATTGTTGAACGTTATATTAACTCATGAACGGATTCATCTTGAGCATGAGCGCATTTAATGCTTATTTTAATAGGCTATGCGGTAATTTTGTAAGACAACTAAGTGATTGAATAATGAACAAAACAGAATTCTACGCGGATCTGAACCGCGATTTTAAGGCATTGATGGCGGGTGAGACCAGCTTCTTAGCCACTCTGGCAAATACTAGCGCATTGTTGTTCGAACGTCTCTCTGACGTGAACTGGGCTGGCTTTTACCTCCTGGAAGGTGACACGCTGGTACTTGGCCCGTTCCAGGGAAAACTGGCTTGCGTGCGTATTCCGGTCGGGCGCGGTGTATGCGGTACTGCGGTGGCCGAGAATCAGGTACAGCGTGTGGAAGATGTTCATGCGTTTGACGGGCATATCGCCTGTGATGCCGCCAGTAATTCTGAGATCGTACTGCCGCTGGTGGTAAGAAATCAGATTATTGGCGTTTTGGATATCGACAGCACCGTCTTCAGTCGCTTCACAACCGAGGACGAGCAAGGGCTGCGCGAGCTGGTGGCGAATCTGGAAAACGTCCTTGCCGGCACCGATTATCAAAAATTCTTTGCGAGCGTCGCAGGATAATCAACGGATAACGTAGCATTTACTGATAGCGTCATTATAATGACGCCTGTTCATGCCTGCGCTTGTTGGCAACGTCCGTTGTAATCAGGAAATTTCATGGAAAATCAACCTAAGTTGAATAGCAGTAAAGAAGTTATCGCATTTCTGGCCGAGCGTTTCCCGCAGTGCTTCAGCGCGGAAGGTGAAGCTCGTCCCCTGAAAGTCGGTATTTTTCAGGATCTGGTAGCGCGCGTTGAGGGGGAAATGAACCTCAGCAAAACTCAGTTGCGTTCTGCCTTACGTCTTTATACTTCGAGCTGGCGTTACCTGTACGGTATCAAACCGGGCGCGACTCGCGTGGATCTCGACGGCAACCCTTGTGGTGAGCTGGACGAGCAGCACGTTGAACACGCACGCAAGCAGCTTGAAGAAGCCAAAGCACGCGTTCAGGCACAACGTGCAGAACAGCAAGCGAAAAAACGCGAAGCCGCAGCGGCAAACGGCCAGGAAGAAGCGCCTCGTCGTGAGCGTAAACCGCGCCCTGCGCTGCGTCGTCACGATAATAACGATCGCAAACCGCGTGCAGACAAACCAGCAGCCAAAGCCCCACGTGCGCCTCGTGAAGAGCCGCGCCATACCCCGGTTTCTGACATCAACGCGCTGAGCGTGGGTCAGGCGCTGAAGGTCAAAGCGGGCAACAATGCTATGGACGCCACCGTACTGGAAATCACCAAAGATGGCGTTCGTGTACAGCTGACTTCTGGTATGTCAATGATTGTACGCGCAGAACACTTGTTGTTCTGAAACGGAGGCCAAGCCTGGCATGAACACTTTTTTTAAGCTCACCGCGCTGGCGGGTCTGTTTGCTATAACAGGCCATGCTTTCGCAGTGGACGATATCACGCGTGTTGATCAAATTCCGGTACTCAAGGAAGAGACGCAGCACGCGACGGTGAGCGAGCGCGTGACGTCTCGTTTCACCCGCTCGCACTATCGTCAGTTCGATCTCGATCAGGCCTTTTCGGCCAAAATCTTTGACCGCTATCTGAACTTGCTGGATTACAGCCATAACGTTTTGCTCGCCAGTGATGTCGAGCAGTTCGCTAAGCGCAAATCCGAAGTGGGTGATGAGTTGCGGTCAGGCAAGCTGGATCTTTTCTACGACCTCTACAACCTGTCGCAAAAGCGCCGCTTTGAACGCTATCAGTACGCCCTGAAAGTGCTCGAACGTCCGATGGACTTCACCGGCAACGACAATTTTAATCTTGATCGCAGCAAAGCGCCGTGGCCGAAAGATGAAGCCGAGTTGAATGCGCTGTGGGACGGAAAGGTCAAATACGACGAACTGAGTCTCAAGCTGACCGGCAAAGATGAAAAAGAGATCCGTGACACGCTGACGCGTCGTTACAAATTTGCCATTCGTCGTCTGGCGCAGACCAACAGTGAGGATGTCTTCTCTCTGGCAATGACGGCCTTTGCGCACGAAATCGATCCGCACACCAACTATCTCTCCCCGCGCAACACCGAACAGTTCAATACCGAAATGAGCCTGTCTCTGGAAGGTATCGGTGCGGTACTGCAGATGGACGATGATTACACCGTGATCAATTCCATGGTGGCGGGTGGCCCGGCCTCCAAAAGCAAAGCGATCAGCGTAGGTGACCGCATTGTCGGGGTCGGACAAACCGGTAAAGGCATGGTCGATGTCATTGGCTGGCGTCTTGACGACGTGGTTGCGCTGATTAAAGGTCCGAAAGGCAGCAAAGTTCGTCTGGAAATTCTACCAGCGGGTAAAGGCACTAAAACCCGTATCGTTACCCTGACCCGTGAGCGTATCCGTCTGGAAGACCGCGCGGTGAAAATGTCGGTGAAAACCGTGGGTAAAGAGAAGGTGGGTGTCCTGGATATCCCTGGCTTCTACGTAGGGCTGACCGACGATGTGAAGGTTCAGCTGCAGAAACTTGAGAAACAGAACGTCAGCAGCGTCATCATTGACCTGCGCAGCAACGGCGGTGGTGCGCTGACAGAAGCGGTATCGCTCTCTGGCCTCTTCATCCCGTCTGGCCCTGTGGTTCAGGTGCGTGATAACAACGGTAAAGTCCGTGAAGATGCCGACAACGACGGTGTGGTCTACTACAAAGGCCCGCTGGTCGTGCTGGTCGACCGCTTCAGTGCGTCTGCGTCTGAGATCTTTGCCGCGGCAATGCAGGACTACGGCCGTGCGCTGATCGTGGGTGAGCCAACCTTTGGTAAAGGCACCGTTCAGCAGTATCGATCGCTGAACCGTATCTACGATCAGATGCTGCGTCCGGAATGGCCTGCGCTGGGTTCAGTGCAGTACACCATTCAGAAGTTCTACCGCGTCAACGGCGGCAGTACGCAGCGTAAAGGCGTCACGCCGGATATCATGATGCCGACAGGTACGGAAGAGACCGAAACGGGCGAGAAGTTTGAAGATAACGCGTTACCGTGGGACAGCATCAATGCTGCGACCTACGTGAAAGCGGGTGATATGACGCAATTTGGCCCTGAACTGCTGAAAGCGCATAACGACCGCATCGCGAAAGATCCGGAATTCCAGTACATCATGAAGGACATTGCGCGTTTCAATGCCCTGAAGGATAAACGGAATATTGTTTCTCTGAACTACGCCCAGCGTGAGAAAGAGAACAACGAAGACGATGCCACGCGTCTGGCCCGTATCAACGACCGCTTCAAGCGTGAAGGTAAGCCTCTGCTCAAGAAACTGGACGATCTGCCAAAAGATTACCAGGAGCCGGATCCTTACCTGGACGAGACGGTGCATATTGCCCTCGACCTGGCGAATCTGGAAAAAGATAAGCCTGCCGAGCAACCCGCTCCGGCGAAATAATCCCCCAACAGGCACAAGAAATTGTGCCTGTTTCTTTTTGTTCCGCATCCTTCCGTCAGGCAGATTTCCAATTGTGTAAAGTTGTGTCTTTCTGGTGACTTACGCCCTCCGGATGCTTGAAAATAGCCGCAATACCCATACGATGTGGGTAATCGCATAGTGCGCTTTGTTAAACTGAGGTTAAAAGAAAATTATGATGCGAATCGCGCTCTTCCTGCTCACCAACCTGGCGGTGATGGTGGTTTTCGGGCTCGTGCTAAGCCTGACAGGAATTCAGTCGAGCAGCGTTCAGGGTCTGTTGATTATGGCGCTGCTGTTTGGTTTTGGTGGCTCGTTCATTTCCCTGCTGATGTCAAAGTGGATGGCGCTGAAATCCGTCGGCGGTGAGGTGATTGAGCAGCCGCGTAACGATATGGAACAGTGGCTGATGAATACGGTGGCTCAGCAATCCCGTCAGGCCGGGATCGCCATGCCGCAGGTGGCCATTTATCATGCGCCCGATATTAACGCGTTTGCCACGGGTGCCCGTCGTGATGCATCGCTGGTTGCTGTCAGCACCGGGTTGCTGCAAAACATGAGCCGTGACGAAGCCGAAGCGGTCATCGCTCACGAAATCAGCCATATTGCCAACGGCGACATGGTGACCATGACGCTGATTCAGGGCGTGGTGAACACCTTCGTTATCTTTATCTCCCGTATCCTGGCGCAGATTGCGGCGGGCTTTATGGGCGGCAACCGTGATGAAGGTGAAGAGAGCAACGGTAACCCGCTGATCTACTTCGCCGTGTCGATGGTGCTGGAACTGGTGTTCGGTATTCTGGCGAGTATTATCACCATGTGGTTCTCGCGCCACCGTGAATTCCACGCGGATGCCGGCTCTGCGAAACTGGTGGGACGCGAGAAGATGATTGCTGCCCTGCAGCGCCTGAAAACCAGCTACGAGCCGCAGGAAGCGAACAGCATGATGGCCTTCTGCATCAACGGTAAATCAAAGTCGCTCAGTGAGCTGTTTATGTCTCACCCGCCGCTGGATAAACGTATTGAAGCGCTGCGCAGTGGGGAATACCTGAAGTAACGCGAAGCGTCACAATAAGCCGGGCAGGCGTATTCTCCGCCCGGCTTTTTTTATGCCTGAACCCTGGGCTGGGTAACGCGCAGACCGCTGACGATGGCCGCGAGGGTGGCAAGCGCGCCGGCGGTGAGCAGCGCAACGTGGTTACCGTTTTGCCCGGCAAGGTTAAACATCAGGGCAACCAGCGCCGCGCCGCTGCTTTGCCCCAGAAGGCGCGCAGTTCCCAACATCCCGCTGGCGCCGCCACTGCGGTGACGGGGCGCAGAGGTGATGATGGTGTGATTATTGGGGGACTGAAACAGGCCGAACCCCGCACCACAGAGGATCATGCGCCAGACGATGTCCAGATCGCTGGGTGATGACGGTAACAGTGCCAGCGCGAAAAGGCCGGTTGCCATGACGGCCAGTCCCACCGCACCCAACAAACCGGCATGGATACGTTCAATTAAGTAACCCGCCAGCGGCGCCATCACCATCGTCGCCAGTGGCCAGGGCGTTAGCAGCAGCCCGGTCTCCACCTCCGAACGTCCTACCACGCTTTGCAGAAAGAAGGGCAGAGAAACCAGCGCCAGCATCTGAGCGCAGAACGAGCAAATGGACGTACAGATGGAGAGCGAAAAGAGGGGGATACGCAGCAGATCTACCGGCAGCAAAGGAACGGGCAGGGCGAGCTGACGGCGAACAAAGAAGAATCCTGTTACCAGCAGGGCGATAAGCTCGATGCCGGTAAGCGCCATGGATTGCCCCTGAGCAAAGCCGCTCAGGGCTGTAATCAGCAGACCAAAGGTCAGTGCATTCATCACTGCGCTGGGGACGTCAAAACGCGGCATGGTACTTTTGGGGCCGTTAGCAGGAAGAAAACGCAGGGCAAAGAAGATAGCCACGATACCCAGCGGCACGTTTATGGCAAAGAGCCATTGCCATGAGGCGACAGAAAGTATGGCTGCTGCAATTGTTGGTCCGGCGGCGGAGGAAACCGCGACAATAAACGAGTTTATCCCCATCCCGCGTCCAAGGTGGCGCTGCGGATAGATCAAGCGGATCAATGCCGTATTTACACTCATCAGCGCCGCACCGCCAAAGCCCTGCGCTATGCGCGCCAGCGTCAGCGTGTGCAATGAGTCAGACAGGGCGCATAACAGCGAGGTAAAGGTGAACACCACCAGGCCGCACTGATAGACCCGACGGTGGCCGAACATGTCGCCGAGGAAAGAGAAGGAGAGCAGGGAAATCACAATCGCAATCTGATAGGCGTTAACAATCCATATCGAGCTGGCCGGGGAGGCCTGCAGGTCGCTGGCGATAGTGGGCAGGGCAACGTTCGCAATCGCGCCATCGAGGACGGCCATTGAGATCCCAATAATAATCGTAGCAATGGCGCCGTACCGCAAGGGCAAAGGCAGACCATCGGAAAGGTTCTTTTCCATTGGGGATAAAAAGCTCAGGGTGAAATTATTCTCAGGGTAATGATTCTAGCACTGTCAACGCCGTTATATGTCGCAGATTTGTAACGAAACAAACGCGCATTGATTGCAGGTAACATCACAGGAATTTATAATAAAAACCGGTTCTGATTTTTATAAAACACTCTCTATGAGGTGGTAAATGGCAATTGCGGATTTGGATAAACAGCCAGATTCTGTTTCTTCCGTGCTGAAGGTGTTTGGCATCTTACAGGCGCTCGGAGAAGAGCGTGAAATTGGTATTACAGAGTTGTCGCAGCGTGTGATGATGTCGAAAAGCACCGTTTACCGCTTTTTGCAAACCATGAAGTCACTGGGTTATGTAGCGCAGGAAGGAGAGTCTGAAAAATACTCTCTGACGCTAAAGCTGTTCGAACTGGGTGCCCGGGCGCTGCAAAACGTTGATTTGATCCGCAGCGCGGACATTCAGATGCGTGAGATCTCCCGTCTGACCAAAGAGACCATCCACCTGGGTGCACTGGATGAAGACAGCATTGTTTACATCCATAAAATCGACTCCATGTACAACCTGCGTATGTATTCGCGCATTGGCCGCCGCAACCCGCTTTATAGCACGGCAATTGGCAAGGTTCTGCTGGCGTGGCGCGATCGCGAAGAGGTGAAGCAGATCCTTGATGGTGTGGAATATAAACGCAGTACGGAACGAACCATTACCAATACTGATGAACTGTTAACGGTACTCGACAAGGTGCGTGAACAAGGATACGGCGAAGATAACGAAGAGCAGGAAGAAGGGCTGCGCTGCATCGGCGTTCCGGTGTTTGACCGTTTTGGCGTGGTGATCGCGGGTTTAAGTATCTCTTTCCCAACCCTGCGCTTCTCAGAAGAGCGTCTGCACGAGTATGTGGCTATTCTGCACACTGCCGCGCGTAAGATTTCCGAGCAGATGGGCTATCACGACTATCCCTTTTAACGCGTTTTAGCATAAAAAAACGCCGCATTTTCTGCGGCGTTTTTCGTCAGTGGTTAACCAGGCCAGTTAGCCATTATCAACCACGACGGACATCTTTCTCAGTACCGGGCAGTTGGTTAAACCAATGATGCCGCTATCAGAATGGAGATACTGCGCCGTGCTTACGCCTTGTGCTGTTACGTACTTACACTGAATACCTAAGCCTGCTGCATTTTCGGTGCTTCCCACAAGCACACCGTAGCCGGTTAACAAAAGTCCAATCCAGAGTATCGCCAGTACTATAATCGTTCGAATGATTACGCGCATTGTTACCTCTTTTATCGTTGTTATCATGAGGCTAGCCTAAACGGTTTACGTAATGAAACAAGTGCAGGATTCTGAAAAAGACCTGATGTTGGTACAGTTAGTCCTTGTTTAAGGTCACCGTGATAACCTGGCTGTATCAGGTCTTTAGACGGAGTGTGGAGTGAAAAAAATACGCTGGGTGATTCTGATTGTCGTACTGATAGCGTGCGTGGTGTTATGGACGCAGACGATCAATGTGATGTGCGATCAGGATGTACAGTTTTTTAGCGGCGTTTGCGCAATCAATAAGTTTATCCCGTGGTAGCACGCATTTTTTCTTAAGGTGATTTCCTTCCTTCGCACCAGTGGTAAAATAGGCGTTTTTATTGAGGTGGTGAAATGGGTGAGTTACTGAACTCAGGGTTGCTGAATGTAGCATCCCTGATGATCTCTTTGGTTGTTCTGCTGGTGGGTCTGGTCATTTGGTTTTTCGTGAACCGTGCCAGTTCCCGTACAAACGAGCAGATTGAACTGCTGGAAGCGCTGCTCGATCAGCAAAAGCGTCAGAATGCGCTGCTGCGTCGTCTGTGCGAGGCTAACGAACCGGAAGGGAAAGACGAGTCAAAAGAGGCTGTCGCTGAAAACAACCAGGATCAGGACGATTTTATCCGTCTGGTGGCTGAGCGCTGATTGCCGTGTCCCGGGAGGGACTGTGGTCTGGTTCAGTCCAGGTGTAATCCCTCCCTGAAAACGCGTTAAGTGGTAAGGCAGATAATTTAGCACCAGTTAATAGTACTTTCAGGATACTGAAAACTGGCGATTATTTATCCTTATAAACGAAGCGATGAATTGTTGCATATATTCTGTATGTATCTACGCTCAAAAATGTTTTATTTTTATCGAAACGTTTTGCTTGCCTTGTTTTGATGCAGCGTCATAAAAATTTCATTATTTTGGTGCATAACCCTCCTTATTACCTGCTGCATTTTAATACAGTTCGGTGCGGATTATTAACATTGAGTTTTTCCTGAAACAATACGCCCCCGTTGCAATGATTTAAGCATAAGTTTTCACAATTTGTTCTAACTCAATCAATTCCGAAGATTTCTTTTCACGGTTGCTGGACGCATTGTAATGATTGAGCTATGTTAAAAAAGTCTTAGATTACAGTGCTTGCGAAAGCATCGTAGAGCCTGTGTAAGGGCGTTAAGCTGTCTGTGTGTATCGCGCATAATTGTGCAAATCCTTACAGACAGTGTTCGAATTTGTGCGGCGGATCGAGACATGTTTAAAAATGGCTTGCCATATTAAACATAGTGTGTGATAACACGTTTTGGGTCAAACGAGGTACAGTTCTGTTTATGTGTGGCATTTTCAGTAAAGAAGTCCTGAGTAAACACGTTGTCGTTGAATACCGCTTCTCTGCCGAACCTTATATTAGTGCCTCATGCAGTAATGTCTCAGTTTTATCTCAGTCAATGCCTGCGGGCTAAGAAAACACTCTAAGGAATTTTGCAAATGGCAAAGATTAAAGGTCAAGTTAAGTGGTTCAACGAGTCTAAAGGTTTTGGTTTCATTACTCCTGCTGACGGCAGCAAAGACGTGTTCGTACACTTCTCTGCAATCCAGGGTAACGGCTTCAAAACTCTGGCTGAAGGCCAGAACGTTGAGTTCGAAATTCAGGACGGCCAGAAAGGCCCAGCTGCAGTTAACGTAACTGCTATCTGATCGAACCGCTGCTGACTGAAGCGCGTAGCACTTCAATCTCAGACATAAAGCCTCGCACAATGCGGGGCTTTTTTATGCCCTTATCTTTCAAAATATGACTATCCTCTGTCTCGTTAGCAACTTGTTGCAAAGCTGCGAGGTTAGAAGCACAGTTTCGCCTCCCTCAGCGCATCTTTTCCCGTTAAATCAGAGCGTTGTTTAACAGCTCTGGGGTTCAGGTGAAAAAGAAATTAATTATGAGCGCTGGCAATTTCACACCAGCGCGTTTTGCGCTGCTCTGTTTTGCTATTTTCTGCAGTCTGGCTTTTTTACTGGGTCGTGTTGCCTGGCTACAAATCATCAAACCAGACAACCTGGTGAAGCAGGAAGATATGCGATCGCTGCGTCAGCTGACGATTGATGCTCCACGAGGGATGATCACGGATCGTGAAGGCCGACCTCTGGCGGTCAGCGTGCCCGTCAGAGCCGTATGGGCCGACCCTAAAACGGTACTCGCAAAAGGGGGCGTTGGTTTTGACGATCGCTGGCAGGCGCTTGCGAGCGCGCTTCATCTCTCCCTGAATACCCTCTCTTCGCGCATTAACGCCAATCCCAAGGGCCGGTTCATTTACCTGGCTCGTCAGGTTGATCCTGCGCAGGCCAAATGGATTGATAAACTGAATTTGCCGGGAATTAACCTGCGTGATGAATCGCGCCGTTTTTACCCGGCAGGCCACGTGGCGGCCAATCTGATTGGCTTCACCAATATTGACGGGCAGGGCATTGAAGGGGTGGAAAAAAGCTTTAATACTCAGCTGACGGGTAAAGCGGGTGTCCGACAGGTAAGGGAGGATCGCTACGGCCGGGTGGTTGAAAACCTGACGGAAGTTGCGCCCACGCCAGCGCATAACATTCAGCTCAGCATCGACGAGCGGCTACAGACCATTACCGAAGACGCGCTGGATAATGCCGTGGCCTGGAATAAGGCCGAGTCAGGGGCATCGGTATTGATCAATATCCCAACCGGCGAAATACTCGCCATGGCGAGTTACCCGGACTTCAACCCCAATAACCGGGAAGGCGCGACAATTAACGATTTTCGTAACCGGGCTATTAGCGATACGTTCGAACCCGGTTCGACCGTTAAACCGCTGGTGCTGATGACGGCGCTGCAGCAGGGGCTGGTCCAGCCGGACAGCGTGATTGACACCCATCCTTATACACTTGATGGACACCGTATTCGCGACGTGGGCTACTACCCGGAGCTGACGATGACCGGGATCCTGCAGAAATCGAGCGATACCGGAGTCTCCCGGCTCTCGCTGGCGATGCCCATACAGCACCTTCTTGATACCTACCGGAACTTTGGTTTTGGCACGAACACGGGTCTTGGCTTAACGGGGGAGAGCGCGGGCCTGTTGCCACAGCGTAAGTACTGGAGCCAGCTCGACCGCGCGACCTTTGCCTTCGGCTATGGCCTGATGGTGACGCCGCTCCAGCTTGCCCACGTCTATGCGACGATTGGCGGATTTGGACTGGAGCGTCCCCTGTCGATCACCCGCGTCGATCCCCCCGTTATCGGGCACCGCGTTATGCCGGAGGAGATCGCGCATGAGGTGGAGCATATGATGGAGAGCGTTGCGCTACCCGGTGGCGGTGGCGTTAAGGCCGCGGTGCGTGATTACCGCGTGGCGGTAAAAACCGGTACGGCGAAGAAGATTGATGACAGCGGCAAATATGTCGATAAATATGTCGCCTATACCGCGGGCGTCGCGCCTGCGAGCGATCCGCGTTTTGCGCTGGTCGTGGTGATTAACGAGCCTCAAAACGGGGCGTACTACGGTGGAGCGGTTTCAGCGCCGGTTTTCAGCGAAATCATGGGCAACGTGCTGCGCCTGGAGAATATAAAACCTGATGGCCTCCCGGCCGGTTCTGACCACCTTATCGTCATGCGGTAATCCAGCCGTTTTATAGCGGGGCGAATAGCGGTACACTTCGCGCTTTGGTTTATGCCCCGGAGTTGCCATGTCCTTCAGTTGCCCCCTTTGTCATGCGTCGCTGATGCGCTCAGATAAAAGTTATCGTTGTCCGCAGGGACATCAGTTTGATATGGCGAAAGAAGGATATGTGAATCTTCTGCCGGTGCAGCATAAGCGCTCCCGCGATCCGGGCGATAGTGCGGAGATGATGCAGGCACGCCGTGCATTTCTCGATGCCGGACACTATCTGCCGCTGCGGGAGACAGTTGCGCAGATGCTGGATGATATGTTGCCTGATTCGGCGTCCGCCATGCTGGATATCGGTTGTGGAGAAGGATACTACACCGCGCGGTTTGCGGAAGTGGTGCGTGAGAAGGGGGCCTTAACATTCGGTCTCGACGTGTCGAAAGTGGCCATTCGCGCGGCGGCAAAGCGTTACGCGGACGTGACGTTCTGCGTGGCATCCAGCCACCGGCTGCCGTTTGACGATGCCAGCATGGATGCTGTTATCCGCATTTATGCGCCCTGCAAGGCGGAAGAGCTGGCTCGCGTGGTGAAGCCGGGCGGATGGGTCATCACCGTCACGCCGGGCCCGCGTCATCTGATGGAGCTGAAAGGGCTCATCTATGATGACGTGCGTCTGCATGCCCCCCATTCTGAACAGCTGGCCGGTTTTACGCTGAAGCAGGAGAAGTCAGTGGCGTATCAAATGGATCTGGAGGGGCAGGAGGCGGTAGCACTGTTGCAGATGACGCCGTTCGCGTGGCGGGCAAAACCGGAAGTTTGGGCGGCGCTAGCGGCCCGGACGACGTTTAGCTGCCAGACAGATTTCAGTATCCATGTCTGGCAGCGCGACGCTTAACCCGCGAAGTGTGCCCAGAGGATCTGGGCACCAATGCCGATCAAAACGATACCGCCTAAGATCTCGGCGCGTTTACCCAGTAGCGGGCCGATAAAGCGTCCGACCATTATGCCCAGCGTGGACATAATCAGTGTTGCACAGCCAATGGCCAGCGCAGTGGCGATAATGTTAACCTGCAGGAAAGCCAGACCCACCCCGACGGCCATGGCGTCAAGGCTTGTGGCGATAGCGGTTGTCACCAGCAGCCAGAATCCATGGCGGTATTGCGGTTCCGCATCTTCATCATCCCCGCCGCGAAAACCCTCGATGACCATTCGGCCACCGAGAAACACCAGCAGAACGAACGCGATCCAGTGATTCCACTCGAGCACGAACTGGCTGGCGAGCATACCCAGACCCCAACCGATGAGCGGTGTCAGCGTTTCGATGGCGCCAAAAATCAGCCCGGTACGCAGTGCTTCTGAGAATCTAGGTTTGTGGAGCGTGGCACCCTTGCCAATGGAGGCGGCAAAAGCGTCCATGGACATGCCAAAAGCGAGAAGGATCGTAGCGGAGATATTCATAACAGCGTCCAGACCGGGGATATCCATATGACACATCACTGCCCCCAGTAAACAGCAGTTGATGTATCTATGGTCTCGCCTGATCTCTTTTGCACCGTAAGCGTGCTGAAAGCGATCCGTACGTGCCACGTTTTTCAACGAGTATGTTGACACGTACATTTCCTGCGTGCAGGAAATCGGCTACTCCCCAACGACGGGCGCAACCTTAACATATTTTGAGAATATAAAACAACATCGAGGAAGGCTTAATTTACTCGCTTTCTTGATAACGATTTTCATTTAGGTTTATGCGTGAAAATATCGTTAATGAATATAAGTAAAAAGAGGATAGCAGATATAGCAACGGCTATATTCGTGGTGAGAAAATAGCGTAATATATAGCCGATGCTATAAATTTAACTCATTGAGTTTTAAGGATTAATGTGTATATTTTCTCAAGGTCATCAATATTCTTGACCCGGATGAGCAGGCGGCGTTGTTCTAATTGCATCACTAACACACCGTCTTCGGATAAATTCATCTCTTTAATGCGGTTATATTCTATCCATACGTTGGCGAAGAAGAATCCGTGTTTTTTAAAAATGAGTTTTGGCGAACGGATCCAGAAAAGGTAAATCGCCATTAATGCCAGCGCACATAATAACCATGTGGTTAATATTGCACCGTGGCTGGTGACGTTATTGTAGATCAGAATGACCACCAGACCCGCGAAGATAAACGCATCAATGCGTCCGCGGCGTAAGAGGGGAAGGGTCAGTAGCGTCTCGCCGTGGCGGCGAGGCATAATGAACTCGTCATAGATAGCGTAAGCCAGAAGGGCAACAATAAATAAAACCAGTACGATGTCCGTGACAGTCATTCATCCTCCGGATAACCGATAAAAAACCGGGGGCAAGCCCCCGGCGTCTCACGTTACTGCTTTACAGACCCAGCAGGCCGACAGCGTAGCCCGCGATACCGATGACGAAGAAGCCAACGATGATCCACAGCGGGTTCACCTTCTTACGCAGCAGCCACATACAGGCGAAGGTCAACAGCAGCGGTACCAGGCCCGGCATCAGCTGATCCAGGATAGTCTGCACGGTGGTGACGCGGGTCTGACCATCCTGGCCGGTGATGGTCGATACCACCAGCGGGATGTTCACGTGCGTCCACTTGTTCACCAGTGCCCCCATCACAAACAGGCCCAGGATTGACGCCCCCTCGGTCAGTTTCTGCAGGAAGCCGCCGCCCATATCCTTAACAATATCCACGCCCTTGCGGTAGCCGTAGGCCACGCCGTAGTAACGTGTCAGCAGTCGCACTGCGTTGAACAGGATAAAGAACAGCAGAGGACCGAGCAGGCTGCCGCTCATGGCGATCCCCGCCCCCAGTGCTGCAAAGACCGGACGAACCGTACCCCAGAAGATAGGGTCACCTACACCGGCCAGAGGACCCATCAGACCGACTTTGATACCGTTGATCGCACCATCGTCAATCTCTGCGCCGTTGGCACGCTGCTCTTCCATCGCCAGCGTTACGCCCAGAACCGGCGCGGCTACATATGGATGGGTGTTGAAGAATTCCAGGTGACGCTTAATCGCCTGACGTCGTGCTTCGTTATTTTCCGGGTACAGGCGCTTGATCGCCGGTACCATGGAGAAGCAGAAGCCCAGCGCCTGCATACGTTCGAAGTTCCATGAACCCTGAAACAGGTTAGAACGGATGAACACGCCACGAATATCACCCGGAGTGAGTTTTTTCTCGGTGGTAGTTTTTGTCATATCAACCATTTCGCTCACCTGTTAGTCCAGTTCGTTATCGAGATCGTTGTTACCAGCAGCCTGCGCTGGGGCACCCGCAACGCGGTTATATTTCGGGCTGAGCTGGATGTAGAGAATTGCCATGACGGCACCAATGACACCCAGTGCAACCAGGTTGAAGTTGGTGAATGCTGCGGTCACGAAGCCGAGGTAGAAGAACGGCATCAGGTAGCCTGCGCGCATCATGTTAATGACCATCGCATAACCAACGACCACGATCATACCGCCCGCGATGTTCAGACCGCCGGTGACCACTTCTGGAATGGCGTTCAGCATGCTCTGGACTTCACTGGTACCGACTGAGATCGCAACGATAACCGCCGGAATGGCGATACGCATCGCCTGCAGGAACAGGGATGAAACGTGGATCCAGGAGAGTGCCGTGAGGTTGCCGTTTTCGGCCGCCTTATCCGCCGCGTGCTGGAAAGCAACGGTGATGGTACGTACGATAATGGTCAGAACCTGGCCTGCTGCGGCCAGAGGGATGGCCAGAGCGATACCTGCACCGATACTCTGATGACCGGCAATAACCAGAACGGTCGAAATGATGGAGGCCAGCGCGGCATCTGGCGCAACGGCAGCACCGATGTTCATCCAGCCGAGGGCGATCATTTCCAGCGTACCCCCGATGATGATACCGGTTTTCATATCACCCAGTACGGCACCAATCAACGTACAGGCCACCAGAGGACGGTGGAACTGAAATTCATCAAGTACGGATTCCATACCCGCAATACATGCGACGACGAACACCAGCACAATCTGAAGAGTGGTAATCTCCATTGTACTTCTCCTATTACATAAGCTTTATGTGAAAAACCGGCGCGGGCTTATTTCCCAACTTTACCGATCAAATCCATCATTTTCAGTTTCTGGTCAGTGGAAACTTTACGGGCTTCCAGCTCAATACCGCGCGCATTCAGCTTGTTGAATGCCTCGATATCTTTCGCATCGACTGAAATGGCGTTGTTGACCTGCGTTTTGCCCTGACGGAACGCCATACCCCCAATGTTCACGGAGGTGATTTTCACGCCGCCTTCAACAATGCGCTCAACGTCTGTCGGGTTAGTAAACAGCAGCATTACGCGTTCACCCGCGTATTTCGGGTTGTTGTAAACGCGGATCATCTTGGCGACATCCACCACGTGCGCGGTGACGCCAGGAGGAGCAACCTGAGTCAGAAGGGTTTTACGTACTGTGTCGGCGGCAACTTCGTCGCTGACGACGATAATGCGGCGAACGTTGGTCTCTTTAGTCCAGCGCGTTGCCACCTGGCCGTGGATTAAGCGGTCATCAATACGTGCAAGGCCGATGACCATATAATCATTCGGACCCATGGGTTTTGCCGGTGTAGCCACTTTCGGTGCTGCTGCCGCGGGAGCGGGTTTCTCAACCGGCTGTGCTTTCAGGGCTTTCACGCCTTCACGGCCCGTTTCAACCGCCAGGGCGACAAGCTCATCAAACGTCGGGTTGTCGTCGCGCGCCATAAAGGTTTCCACCAGCATGGGAATATTAACGCCGGCGACGACTTCATAATGCTCTTTATCGACGACAATACGGCTGGCAGCATTGAACGGGCTGCCGCCCCATGTATCAACGAGAAACAGCACGCCTTTGCTGGTATCCAGCTTCGAGAGTTGAGCGTTGTACTTTTCAATCAGCGTCTCGGCGTTTTCACCGGGAACGAAATCGATCCAGCCGACGTTTTCCTGCTCGCCCAACAGCATCTCTGCCGTTTTGAGTAGCTGCTCAGCAGCCCAACCATGTGTGCCTATGACAATAGCAATGGTCACTTGCTACCTCCTTTTATTATCATTAATACGCCTGCCGGGCAGACGTACTGAGAATCGTATTGGCGAACCGAATCGATTCAGATAAGGGTTAGAGTTCAAAAAACTAAGACTTCCGCGAATTATTTTAGACAGTGAAAAAATAATTTATGTGATGAAGATCCGTAATTTAGCTTTCCCGATCGAGAAAATTCTCAACACAAATTTAGTCTTATTGCGTTTTTGCAAAAGAACGTAAATCTTTGCTTAAAACCTGGTGTCTCTGATATGTTTAGCCTCCGTTTACCTGTTCAGGAGTATAGGGCTACAGCCCACTATATGGACCGTCACCGACGTCAGTCATCTTTCAGGCCAATTTGCGCCTTTTTCACCGGCGATCCTCGCCATGTACCGACTCTGTCTTCCTCTGTTTTGCCCACGTTGAGTGGGGCACCGTTTCGTCATTCCTTTAGCAGGAGCTTGTCATGGAATTCTTAATGGACCCGTCAATCTGGGTGGGATTGCTCACGCTGGTGGTGCTGGAGATCGTTCTCGGCATTGATAACCTGGTGTTTATCGCCATCCTTGCGGATAAGCTGCCGCCAAAACAGCGTGATAAAGCGCGTCTGATTGGCCTCTCGCTGGCGCTGGTCATGCGACTGGGACTGCTTTCCGTCATTTCCTGGATGGTCACGCTGACAAAACCGCTGTTCTCCGTCATGGATTACACCTTCTCCGGGCGTGATTTAATCATGCTGATCGGGGGGATATTCCTGCTCTTTAAAGCGACCACGGAACTCCACGAGCGGCTGGAAAACCGTCAGCACGACGATGGACACGGTAAGGGCTACGCCAGTTTCTGGGTGGTGGTGCTGCAGATCGTCGTGCTGGATGCGGTCTTCTCGCTGGATGCGGTAATCACGGCGGTCGGCATGGTGAACCATCTCCCTGTGATGATGGCGGCTGTGGTCATTGCTATGGCGGTAATGCTGCTGGCGTCGAAACCGCTGACGCGTTTCGTCAACCAACATCCGACGGTGGTTGTGCTCTGTCTGAGCTTCCTGCTGATGATTGGTCTGAGCCTGGTAGCGGAAGGTTTTGGCTTCCATATTCCGAAAGGTTATCTGTACGCCGCGATTGGCTTCTCGATCCTGATTGAACTGTTCAACCAGATTGCGCGCCGGAACTTTATTAAGCAGCAGTCGAATCAGCCGCTGCGTGCCCGTACCGCGGATGCCATTCTGCGTCTGATGGGCGGTCGTCGCCAGGTGAACGTTCAGTCTGATACTGAAAACCGTAATCCGGTGCCGGTTCCGGAAGGGGCGTTTGTAGAAGAAGAGCGCTACATGATCAACGGCGTGCTCTCCCTTGCTTCCCGTTCGCTGCGCGGAATCATGACCCCGCGCGGGGAAATCAGCTGGGTCGATGCGAACCTGAGCGTGGATGAAATTCGTCAGCAGTTGCTCTCTTCACCGCACAGCCTGTTCCCGGTGTGTCGCGGTGAGCTGGATGAGATCATCGGCGTCGTGCGCGCGAAAGAGATGCTGGTGGCCCTGGAAGAGGGCGTCAACGTCGAAGCCATTGCGGCTGCATCGCCTGCGATTGTCGTGCCGGAAACGCTGGATCCGATCAACCTGCTGGGCGTGTTGCGACGCGCACGCGGCAGCTTCGTTATCGTCACCAACGAGTTCGGTGTGGTGCAGGGGCTGGTCACGCCGCTGGACGTGCTGGAAGCGATTGCCGGTGAGTTCCCGGATGCCGACGAAACGCCTGAGATCGTCGCCGACGGCGAAGGCTGGCTGGTTAAAGGCACGACCGACCTGCACGCGCTCTCGCACACGCTCGGGGTGGAAAACGTGGTCAACGATGAAGAAGACATCGCGACCGTTGCCGGTCTGGTTATCGCCGTGAACGGGCAAATCCCGCGTATCGGGGATGTGATTGAGTTGCCGCCGCTGCACATTACCATTGTTGAAGCCAACGACTATCGCGTTGATATGGTCCGTATTGTTAAAGAACAATCTGTCCACGATGAAGAAGAATAGCTCTGCTTAACGCAGGGGCATTAAGGGCACAATGTGTCCGTTATGCTGTGCTGGCGGGGGAGCACTTCCCGCCAGCCATTGTGGAAAGTCTCTCAGCGGCATCGGCCGCGCATAGTAAAATCCCTGCAGGACCGATACACCATGGCGGCGCAGATATCGCGCCTGCTCCTCTGTTTCGACCCCTTCAGCCACCAGTTCGATATTGAGTCGCTGACCCAGTGCAATGATGATATCCGTCACCGTTGAATTCACGGCGTCGGTGCCAATGGCGGTGATAAACGACTGGTCGATTTTTAGTACGTCCGGGTGCAGCTTTTCAAGCCAGGAGAGGGAGCTGTTTCCGGTACCAAAATCGTCGATGGCAAGCTTCACCCCTTTGCGATGCAGTTCGCGCACAATACGATATTCCGCATCCGGAAGGGCATCCCGTTCCGTTAATTCAATCACCAGCTGCTGACGCGGGTTAGTGCTGAACCAGAGGCGGTTCAGGTCCTGTAACAACACCGCGTGACGGAAATGGCTGGCTGCGACGTTAATGCCGATGTGAAAACCGGCGCTGGAAGGAAAGTAGCCTATCTGACGTACGGTTTCGGCGAGGACATAGCGTGTCAGAGGGACAATCAGATTATGTTCTTCCGCCAGAGGAATAAACACTTCCGGGGAGATCCACCCCTGTCGCGGGTTATTCCAGCGCAGCAGAATTTCAACGCCGACGCACGCCTGACTACGGGCATTCACCAGCGGCTGGCAGAAAAGCTCGAATTCCCGGGCCGCAATGCCCATATCAATCTCCCACGTGAAACTCATCCTGTTCGCCGTCGCCAGCCAGGCGAGATAGCCCAGCAGCAGGCTCAGCATAAGACCCAACGGAAGCTGCGCGGCCAGGGTCTTCAGGGCCAGCTCTCCTGGACCTGGCCCGCTGACGATGATGGAGAAGGGGTTGTGGGTGGATGACAGCTGAACAAGCGCGCCAGCCTTTCCGAAAGTCAGGCTATCGGTGACCCGTTGACCATAGCGCAAAAAACGATCGCCCACGGATAACGCCACATCATCAATAAGTGGACGCTCGGGCTCCAGTATCATTCTGGTGATCAAATCAATATTAATGATCTCTATGACGCCATCTTCCCCGTCCTGGGACACCGGGTTCCACTGGATCAAGATCGGACTGCCCTTCATCAGCCACCGATCGGTCGATAAAATCAGCTTCGGCGTTCTGGCGGGTAATTCCGGGAGAAAGTCGCGGATGGGAATATTACGGCTGCCGAAAACACTGGAGCAATACAGGATACCGTCTTTAATCAGGGCAATGGAGCGTACCGTTTGCAAAATGGCCGCCTGTTTTCGCAGGGCCAAATGTGCCTGAGGGCAGGGCTGACCCACCAGCTGCTGGAACACGCTGCGGCGTTTTTCCAGCGAAAGGAGAAGATTATCCAGAGAGCGAACGGTATGGCTGCTGAAGTCGAGTACCCGCTGCTGGTTAACGTTGCGCTGAGAAATAAAGCGAGCGCCCAGGGTCAGAATGAGCGTAAGGATCGCAACCGTCACACAAACGATAACGCGTTTTCGGCGGTAATGTTTAATGATCGTTTGTGCAGTTTGCATGAACGGTCGCCTGATAAGCCACCAGCCCCAAAAGCCGGACGCAACAGTAAAAGTGTAGTGGGGAAAGCGAAAGGAGACGAGAAAGAGGGGGGAAATTCGCCCATCCGTTGCAGATGGGCGAAAGCGAGTATTAGTCGCACTGCACCTTAATAGCCAGACCACCACGCGACGTCTCACGGTACTTCGCGTTCATGTCTTTGCCGGTTTCGTACATGGTTTCGATGACCTTATCCAGCGACACGCGCGGTTCGCTGGTACGGCGCATCGCCATGCGTGAGGCGTTGATCGCTTTGACAGAGGCAATCGCGTTACGCTCAATGCACGGTACCTGTACCTGGCCCGCGACAGGGTCACAGGTCAGACCGAGGTTATGCTCCATACCAATCTCTGCCGCCACGCAAACCTGTTCAGGGCTTGCACCCAACAGTTCAGCCAGACCGGCGGCAGCCATCGAGCAGGCAACGCCCACTTCACCCTGACAGCCCACTTCCGCACCGGAGATGGACGCGTTCATCTTGTACAGCGCGCCGATGGCCCCTGCCGCGAGGAAATAGCGGATGTAGATATCGGGCGTGACAGGCTCAATAAAGTGATCGTAGTAGGCCAGTACCGCTGGAACGATGCCGCAGGCACCGTTGGTTGGCGCCGTCACGACACGGCCACCGGCGGCGTTCTCTTCGTTAACCGCCAGGGCAAACATGTTTACCCAGTCGACCACGTTCATCGGGTCATTCGAGAATTTATCCGTGGTCACCAGCATACGGCGCAGGGCAGAGGCACGACGCGGCACGCGCAGTGGCCCAGGCAATACGCCTTCGGTGTTCATCCCGCGGTCAATACAGGCGCGCATGGTTTGCCACACGTTAGCAAAATAGTCTTCAATTTCTTTTTTGCTGTGCAGCGCCAGTTCGTTCTGCATAACCATACCGGACAGGGAAAGACCGGTCTCTTTGCAGTACCCCAACATCTCGGTAGCCGACTTAAACGGATACGGGACGCTGACGTCGCCAACGCTGTCTTTGCCAAAATGCTCTTCATCGACGATGAAGCCACCGCCGATGGAGTAGTACGTTTTGCTGTAAATCTCTTTTTCACCGCTCCAGGCATGAATGGTCATGCCGTTTTCATGCAGCGGCAGGTTGTCGCTGCGAAAACGCATGCCGTCATCCTGCGGGAAATCCACTTCATGCTGGCCGTTAGCCAGCAGCAGGCGTCCGCGCGTTTCCACGTCGCGGATAAATGCCGGGATGGCATCAATATCAACAGTGTCCGGCATATTGCCTGCCAGACCCATAATAATGGCGATATCGGTGTGGTGGCCTTTACCCGTTAATGACAGTGATCCGTAAACGTCTACGGCGACACGGGTAACGCTTTCCAGTAATCCTTTTTCGACCAGATCATCGACGAACTGTTTACCGGCCTTCATAGGCCCAACAGTATGGGAAGACGAAGGGCCAATTCCCACTTTAAACATGTCGAATATACTAATCACTTTCACACTCCTGACAGGGTTACCGGGGTTCCAGTAACGATGTTATAACTGCGCATAGTGTAAGAGGGAACACCGACCTCGGCTTAACTATTCACATGAATTAAACTAATGGTTAACGATGGGTTTTGCTAATAGCGCGACGCGGATCGCAAACCTGCAAAAAAAGATGGAATGTAAAGTATAGTCAAGGTTTCAGGCCGATTTGCAGCGCCAGTTCACGAATGATCCCCGCCGTCATGCCCCAGACAAAATAATGCTGATACCAGGACAACCAGACCCGATGATCATGCCCTCGACGCTGAATATCCAGCGGATGATAACGGCTAAGCCGGAGCGCCTCTTCAAGCGGCATCTCAAACACGGCTGACACTTCATCGACGCTGGCGTGATACTGCAGGCCCGGCGGGATAATCCCCACCACGGGCGTGACCTGAAAACCGGTCACGCTGTCGACCGGCGGCAGCACGCCTATCACCTCGACCGCCTCAGGCGGGATGGCCACTTCTTCCTGGGCTTCCCGCAGCGCGGCGGCGATCAGCGACGCATCGGTGCTGTCCACCGCGCCTCCGGGAAAGGCAACCTGACCGGCGTGTTTACGCATATGCGGCGAGCGCTGCGTCAACAACAGCCCCGGCTGCTCCCGGCGCACCACCGGGAGCAGCACCGCCGCCTGACGTTGATTCAGCGTGGCGCGGTTGACCTGCGGTCGCAAAAGCTGAAAGCGCGACAGAAAATCATCCAGCGTCAGGTTCTCTTTCTCCACCGTTAGTTCTCCAGTTGTTTCAGAATACGGTTAACTTTATCAAAGGTTTCCTGATATTCCGCCTCGACCTGGCTATCCGCCACAATGCCACCGCCTGCAGAGCAGTACAGATTGCCGTCGCAGGCCGTCAGGGTACGAATGGTGATGCTGGTATCCATGGTGCCGCACAGGCTGATATAGCCGATACTGCCGCACCAGGCGTTGCGGCGGTGCGGTTCCAGTTCGTCGATGATCGCCATCGCGCGAATTTTGGGGGCTCCGGTGATGGAGCCGCCCGGAAACGCGGCGCGAAGCAGATCGCAGGCGGTGCGCGTGGCGGGCAGGCGCGCGGTAATGGTGCTGACCAGATGATGTACCGCCGGGAAAGGCTCGACGACAAACAGCTCCGGCACGCGCACGCTGCCGGGTGCGGCGACGCGGCCAATATCGTTACGCATCAGGTCGACGATCATCAGGTTCTCGGCGCGATCTTTCGGCGATGCGGCGAGTTTCTCCGCCTGCTGGCGATCGGCGTTGGGGTCCGCCAGACGCGGTAGTGTGCCTTTAATCGGGCGGGTTTGAATGACCCCTTCGGCCAGATGAATAAAGCGCTCTGGCGACAGGCTGAGGATAGCGCCCTGAGGCAGACGTACGAATGCGCTGAACGGCGCCTTGTTGCTGGCATTAAGACGGGAAAACGCCTGCCACTCATCTCCGTGATAAGTCGCCTGGAAACGCTGGGCAAGGTTCACCTGGTAACAGTCGCCGCTTTGCAGATACGCCTGAACGCGCGCGAATTTTTCAGCGTATTCCGTCTCGCTCATATTCGAGCGCCAGCCAGAGGTCAGCCTGAACGTCTGGGCCGGGGCGGGCTGTTGCGCTTCAAGCCAGGCCAGTCGCGCCTGCACGTCACTATGGCTCAGCAGAGAAACCGTTTTTTTCTGGTGATCGACAATTAACGCCCAGTCATACAGCCCCACGGCCATGTCTGGCAGGGAAATATCAGCCTGCGCATGCTCGGGCAGCGTTTCGAAACGGCGACCCAAATCGTAGCCAAACAGACCAAGCGCGCCACCCTGAAAAGGGAGATCCGGGTCTGGGGTGGCGGATAAGCCCAACGCGTTGAGCGCTTGCTGAAGCTGCATCAGGGGATCGTCCGTCGGCGCCAGGTCATTGGTTGTCAGCGTTTTAAGCGGGTCGGCAACCAGAATATCAAAGCGGCTGTAGGGGTGATCCGCATGGCCAGAATGCAGCAGCATGGCAAAGGGAAGGTGGCTTATGCGGGCAAACCAGAACTCCGCGGCGTCAGCACGCCAGGGCAACGTCAATACAGTGGGGAAGCGCATGTTCATGTTTGGCATACTACCGGGCAGCGTGAAATAATTAGCGCGAATAATTTAGCAGGAGTTGACGATGTTTGCAGGTTTACCTTCTCTGAGCCATGAACAGCAGCAGAAAGCGGTTGAGCGAATTCAGGAACTGATGTCCCAGGGAATGAGCAGCGGACAGGCGATTACCGTCGTCGCTCAGGAGATTCGCGCCAGTCATTCCGGCGAGCGGATTGTGGCGCGATTCGAAGATGATGATCCAGAAGATCAAGAGGAGTGATCGGGCTTAAACCGCCGCGATAATCTTAATTTCGACCTTATACTCCGGTTTCATCAGCGTGGCCTGTACAGTGCAGCGTACAGGCGCGTGACCCGCCACCACCCATGCATCCCAGGCTTTGTTCATCGCCGCAAAATCATCTTTATTGGCCAGAAAAATGGTCGCATCCAGAATGCGGGATTTATCGCTGCCCTGTTTTTCCAGCACGGCATCAATTTGCGCCAGCGTGTTGGCCGTTTGCTCGAAGGCATCCGCGTCCAGGTTAGCCGGTACGCCAGTGTAGTAGAGCGTCTGGTTGTGGATCACCACATCAGACCAGCGGGCTTCGGCATCAATGCGCTTAATCGTCATAAACGTTTCCTCGTTATTTTTCGTCATCAGGCGGCAAGACTGCCATATTGTGCCGGCGTCGTCACTATTTGGGGTGGCACTGGAGAGGCGGGACTGACATAATCCCTGTGCAAAAATACAGTGAGAGAGCACCGTGGCAGACGATTTTTCCCCTGAAGGTCAGTTAGCACAAGCGATTCCCGGCTTCAAACCGCGTGAACCTCAGCGGCAGATGGCGCATGCCGTAGCGCACGCTATCGACAAGGCGCAGCCGCTGGTGGTTGAGGCCGGTACCGGCACGGGGAAAACCTACGCGTACCTCGCTCCGGCGCTGCGGGCGAAAAAGAAGGTCATTATCTCCACCGGTTCAAAAGCGCTGCAGGATCAGCTCTACAGCCGCGATTTGCCCACCGTGGCGAAAGCGCTGAAATACAAGGGGCGTCTGGCCTTGCTGAAGGGGCGCTCCAACTATCTCTGCCTGGAACGTCTTGAGCATCAGGCGCTGGCGGGCGGCGATCTGCCGGTTCAGACCCTGAGCGACGTGATTATCCTTCGCGCCTGGGCCAACCAGACGGAAGAGGGGGATATCAGCACCTGTGCGAGCGTGCCGGAAGACTCTCCTGCCTGGCCGCTGGTGACCAGCACCAACGACAACTGCCTCGGCAGCGACTGTCCGCTGTATAAAGACTGCTTTGTGGTGAAAGCGCGTAAAACGGCAATGGATGCCGATGTGGTGGTGGTCAACCACCATCTGTTCCTCGCAGATATGGTGGTTAAGGACAGCGGCTTCGGTGAGCTGATCCCTGAAGCGGATGTCATGATCTTCGATGAAGCCCACCAGCTTCCGGATATCGCCAGCCAGTATTTTGGCCAGTCGCTCTCCAGCCGCCAGCTGCAGGACCTGGCGAAAGATTTCACCATCGCCTACCGGACCGAACTCAAAGATACCCAGCAGCTGCAGAAGTGTGCCGACCGCCTGGCGCAAAGCGCGCAGGATTTCCGTTTACAGCTTGGTGAACCCGGCTATCGCGGTAACCTGCGCGAGCTGCTGGCGGACAAAAACATCCAGCGCGCGCTGCTGCTGCTCGACGATGCCCTTGAACTCTGTTATGACGTCGCGAAGCTGTCGCTTGGTCGCTCCGCACTGCTGGATGCCGCCTTCGAACGCGCCACGTTGTACCGCGGACGGTTGAAACGGCTGAAAGAAATCAACCAGCCAGGGTACAGCTACTGGTATGAATGCACCTCGCGCCACTTCACCCTGGCGCTTACGCCGCTGACCGTGGCCGATAAATTTAAAGAGGTGATGGCGCAGAAACCGGGAAGCTGGATCTTTACCTCGGCAACCCTGTCGGTGAATGACGATCTGCACCACTTTACCGAGCGCCTCGGCATTGAGCAGGCGGAGTCGCTGCTGCTGCCAAGCCCGTTTGATTATGAAAAGCAGGCGCTGCTCTGTGTCCCGCGCAATTTACCGCTGCCAAACCAGCCGGGCGCCGCGCGTCATCTGGCGGCGATGCTAAAGCCTATGATTGAGGCCAACAACGGCCGCTGCTTTATGCTTTGCACGTCGCACGCCATGATGCGTGACCTCGCCGAGCAGTTCCGTGCCACCATGACTCTGCCGGTGCTGTTGCAGGGGGAAACCAGCAAAGGACAACTTCTCCAGCAGTTTGTCAGCGCCGGTAATGCCCTGCTGGTTGCCACCAGCAGCTTCTGGGAAGGGGTGGATGTGCGTGGCGATACGCTCTCGCTGGTCATTATCGACAAACTGCCGTTTACCTCCCCGGATGACCCGCTGTTGAAAGCGCGGATGGAAGACTGCCGCCTGCGCGGAGGCGATCCGTTCGACGAGGTTCAGCTGCCTGAGGCGGTCATCACGCTCAAGCAAGGGGTAGGGCGCTTAATCCGCGACGTGACCGATCGCGGCGTGCTGGTTATCTGCGATAACCGGCTGGTCATGCGCCCATACGGCGCAACCTTCCTTGCGAGCCTCCCTCCAGCGCCACGGACGCGGGATATAAAACGCGCGGTGCGTTTTCTGGCAAACCCAACGGCGGAGTAATTTGCCCCGGAGTGTGCTAAGATGCGCGCCATTTTGTGACTGACCCTTGCGAGAGCGCGACGACTGATGCGAATTCTGGCTATTGATACCGCAACAGAGGCTTGCTCTGTTGCTCTGCTGAGTGATGGTGCTGTTTCTGCTCATTTCGAAGAGTGCCCACGGGAACACACCCAACGTATTCTGCCCCTGGTAAAAGACATTTTAACTCAGGGCAACACCGCCTTAACCGACCTTGATGCCCTGGCCTTTGGCCGCGGGCCCGGCAGCTTTACGGGCGTCCGTATTGGTATTGGCATTGCTCAGGGACTGGCGCTGGGCGCTGACCTGCCGATGATCGGCGTCTCTACGCTTGCGACGATGGCGCAGGGGGCCTGGCGTATGACGGGCGCCACCCGCGTGCTGGCCGCCATTGATGCCCGCATGGGGGAAGTTTACTGGGCGGAATATACCCGTGATGAGAACGGCGTCTGGCACGGCGAAGAGACGGAGGCGGTACTTAAACCTGATGCGGTCACTGAACGTCTTAAGCAGCTGTCCGGCGAGTGGGCGACCGTGGGGACGGGCTGGCCGGCATGGCCAGACATGGCGAACGACACTGGCGTGACGCTGGTGGACGGCAACATGCTGCTGCCAGCGGCGGAAGACATGCTTCCGATTGCCACTCAGCTGCTCGCAGCAGGAAAAACCGTTGCCGTTGAACACGCGGAGCCGGTTTATTTGCGAAACACCGTCGCGTGGAAGAAACTTCCGGGCCGCGAGTGAATCTCAGTAACAGGAACTGAGAAAAAGGAGTCGCATCATGGCGGTTCAGACTAAAGTAGTACGCCTTTTTATGGCAGGCGCGGTTGCCATAGCACTGAGCGGATGCGTATCCGTCCCTGATGCGATCAAGGGCAGTAGCCCGACGCCCCAGCAGGATCTGGTTCGGGTGATGAATGCGCCTGAGCTTTACGTCGGCCAGGAAGCGCGCTTCGGCGGGAAAGTGATCGAGGTGCAGAACCAGCAGGGGAAAACCCGGCTGGAGATTGCTACCGTGCCGCTGGACAGCGGTGCGCGACCCGTACTGGGTGAGGCCTCCCGGGGACGCATCTATGCGGATGTCAGTGGTTTCCTCGATCCCGTTGATTTCCGTGGGCAACTGGTGACCGTCGTCGGACCGATAACCGGCGCCGTGCAGGGTAAAATCGGCAACACGCCTTATAAATTCATGACCATGCAGGTCAATGGGTATAAACGCTGGCGTCTGGCACAGCAGGTGATCATGCCGCCTCAGCCGATTGACCCGTGGATGTGGGGTCCGCATCCTTATCGTTATGGTTACCCGGGTTGGCGCTGGTATAACCCCGGTCCTGCGCAGGTCCAGACGATCGTAACTGAGTAACTTACTGTTATTGCTAGGAAAGAGACAGCGGCTTAGCCGCTGTCTCTGTTTTTTTACGGATAATACGAAAAAAAAGAGTGACGCGCTTCGCAACCTTAAATCTGAACAATTAATAAACTGGTACGCTGAGTTAATATAATGTTAAAAAACTGTTTATTATCGGGGTTGTGATGACGACGAACACTCATTTCAGAGGTGATGCATTGAAAAAGGTTTGGCTTAACCGTTATCCCGCAGATGTTCCTGCCGAGATCAATCCTGACCGTTATCAATCCCTGGTTGAATTATTTGAACACTCGGTAAGGCGTTACGCAGACCAGCCCGCATTTGTGAATATGGGCGAGGTAATGACGTTCCGTAAGCTTGAGGAGCGTAGCCGGGCGTTTGCGGCCTATCTGCAGGAAGGGCTTGGGCTGCAAAAAGGAGACCGCGTCGCGCTGATGATGCCGAACCTGCTGCAATACCCGGTCGCGCTGTTCGGCATCCTGCGTGCCGGGATGATTGTCGTCAACGTCAACCCGCTTTACACCCCGCGCGAGCTGGAACACCAGCTCAACGACAGCGGTGCGGTGGCGATAGTTATTGTTTCTAACTTTGCCCATACCCTGGAAAAAGTGGTCGACAAAACCCAGGTTAAACACGTCATCCTGACGCGCATGGGGGATCAGCTGTCCACCGCCAAAGGGACGCTGGTTAACTTTGTGGTTAAATACGTCAAGCGCCTGGTGCCAAAATACCATCTGCCGGATGCCATCTCCTTCCGCCGCGCGCTGCATGCGGGCTATCGCATGCAATACGTCAAACCGGAAGTGGTCTCTGAGGACCTCGCTTTTCTGCAATACACCGGTGGCACAACCGGCGTGGCCAAAGGGGCGATGCTAACCCACCGCAACATGCTGGCAAACCTTGAACAGGTCAATGCCACCTACGGGCCGCTGCTGCATCCGGGCAAAGAACTGGTGATCACGGCGCTACCGCTGTATCACATTTTCGCGCTGACCATGAACTGCCTGCTGTTTATCGAGCTGGGCGGTCAAAACGTCCTGATCACTAACCCGCGAGACATTCCGGGGCTGGTGAAAGAGCTGGCAAAATACCCCTTCACCGCCATGACCGGGGTAAATACCTTGTTCAACGCGTTGCTCAACAATAAAGAATTCCAGCAGCTGGATTTCTCAACGTTGCACCTCTCTGCGGGAGGCGGTATGCCGGTTCAGCAGGCGGTCGCCGAGCGCTGGGTGAAACTCACCGGGCAGTATCTGCTGGAAGGTTATGGCCTGACGGAATGCGCACCGCTGGTCAGCGTCAACCCGCATGACATTGACTACCACAGCGGAAGCATTGGCCTGCCGGTTCCCTCCACGGAGGCCAAACTGGTCGATGACAACGATAACGAAGTCGCGCCGGGCGAACCGGGCGAGCTATGCGTGAAAGGGCCGCAGGTGATGCTGGGCTACTGGCAACGCCCGGATGCAACAGACGAAATCATTAAAGACGGCTGGCTGCATACCGGCGATATTGCGGTGATGGATGACGAAGGCTTCCTGCGCATCGTCGATCGCAAAAAAGATATGATTCTGGTCTCCGGTTTTAACGTCTATCCGAACGAAATCGAAGACGTGGTCATGCAGCACAGCGGCGTGCTGGAAGTTGCGGCGGTGGGCGTGCCTTCCGGCAGCAGCGGGGAAGCGGTGAAGATATTTGTGGTCAAAAAAGATCCTTCACTCACCGAGGAAGCGCTGATAACGTTCTGTCGTCGTCAGCTGACGGGCTATAAAGTGCCGAAGCTGGTGGAATTCCGCGATGAGCTGCCGAAATCCAACGTCGGGAAGATATTACGACGAGAATTACGTGACGAAGCCCGTGCCAAAGTAGACAATAAGGCCTGAGCTTCACGTTAATCGCCCTGACGCCGGTTAAACCGGCGTTTTTTATGGGCGCAAACAAAAGAGAATCCGATTTGAATTACCAGATGATCACGACCAACGACGAGCTGGCTTCGCTGTGCGAAGTGACGCGCGACTTTCCTGCCATCGCTCTGGATACCGAGTTTGTCCGTACCCGGACGTACTATCCGCAGCTGGGTTTGATTCAGATGTATGACGGCAAGCACGTCTCGCTGATCGACCCGCTCGGCATCACCGACTGGACGCCGATGCGTGACCTGCTGCTGGATACGGCAGTAACGAAATACCTGCACGCAGGCAGTGAAGATCTGGAAGTTTTTCTGAATACCTTTGGCATCATGCCTCAGCCGCTGATCGATACGCAGATCCTTGCGGCTTTTAGCGGTCGTCCGCTCTCCTGGGGCTTTGCCGCCATGGTGGAGGAGTATACGGGCCTGACGCTGGACAAAAGTGAATCCCGTACTGACTGGCTGGCGCGCCCGCTTACCGAACGTCAGCTGGAATATGCGGCGGCAGACGTGTTTTACCTGCTGCCGATTGCCGGGCAACTGATGAAAGAGGCGGAGGCCTCCGGCTGGCTCTCTGCCGCGCTGGACGAGTGTCGTATGACGCAGCTGCGTCGCCAGGAAGTGGTTGATCCGAAAGACGCCTGGCGTGATATCAGCAACGCCTGGCAGCTGCGTACGCGTCAGCTGGCGTGCCTGCAGCTGTTAGCGGACTGGCGTTTACGCAAAGCGCGCGAGCGCGATCTGGCGGTTAACTTTGTGGTGCGCGAGGAACATCTCTGGGCAGTTGCGCGCTATATGCCGGGCAGCCTGGGGGAGCTGGACAGCATTGGGCTTTCGGGCAGTGAGATCCGTTTCCACGGTAAAACCCTGCTGGCGCTGGTCGCAAAAGCGCAGGCGTTGCCGGAAGATGCGCTGCCGGAACCGCTGTTGAACCTGATGGATATGCCGGGTTACCGCAAAGCGTTTAAGGATATCAAAGCGCTGGTGCAGAACGTTGCCACTGAAAGTAAGCTGAGTGCTGAGCTGCTGGCATCGCGTCGTCAGATTAACCAGCTGCTGAACTGGCACTGGAAGCTGAAACCGCAGAATGGCCTGCCGGAACTGATGGCGGGCTGGCGTGGGGAATTGATGGCCGATCGTCTGAATACCCTGCTGGAAGGGTATCCGCGGTAAAAAATATGCCGGGCGATATACCCGGCATATTCCCCCGGTGGCGCTGCGCTTACCGGGGCTACAAAATCACAACCCTACGGGCGCGACTCTTCCGCTTCCGGTAGCGTCACGTTCAGCTCCAGAATCGAAATATCCCCGTCTTTTTGCTCCAGCTGCACCGTGACCATCTCCGGGTCAATCTGTACGTACTTACAGATCACTTCCAGGATGTCCTTACGCAGCTGCGGCAGGTAATGAGGCTCGGCGTCGCTACGACGACGCTCCGCAACGATGATTTGCAGACGTTCTTTTGCGATGTTGGCGGTGTTCTTTTTCCGCGAGAGAAAAAAGTCCAGTAATGCCATAACTTATCCTCCGAACAGGCGTTTGAGGAAACCTTTCTTCTCTTCTTCAATGAAGCGGAAAGGACGTTCTTCTCCCAGCAGACGGTCAACAGTATCAGCATACGCTTTACCTGCATCTGCCGTCGTATCAAGGATCACGGGCTCGCCCTGGTTAGAGGCGCGCAGCACGGACTGGTCTTCCGGGATGACGCCCACCAGCTTAATGCGCAGGATCTCCAGTACGTCTTCCATGCTCAGCATGTCACCTTTGTTGACGCGACCCGGATTATAACGGGTCAGCAGCAGGTGCTCTTTGATCGGCTCTTCGCCATTTTCCGCACGACGGGATTTGGAGGCGAGGATGCCGAGAATACGGTCGGAGTCACGCACGGATGAGACTTCAGGGTTGGTGGTGATGATCGCTTCATCAGCAAAGTAGAGTGCCATCAGGGCACCGGTTTCGATGCCGGCAGGAGAGTCACAGACAACGAAGTCGAACTCCATTTTTCTCAGCTCCTCGAGTACCTTTTCGACACCTTCACGGGTCAGGGCGTCTTTGTCACGCGTCTGAGAGGCCGGGAGGATGTAGAGGTTCTCGGTGCGCTTGTCTTTAATCAGCGCCTGGTTCAGCGTGGCATCGCCCTGAATGACGTTGACGAAGTCATACACGACGCGACGCTCACATCCCATAATCAGGTCGAGGTTACGCAGGCCGATATCGAAGTCGATAACGACGGTTTTCTTTCCCTTCTGGGCCAAACCAGTAGCGATGGCCGCGCTGGAGGTGGTCTTGCCAACGCCTCCTTTACCCGAAGTAACAACAATAATGCGTGCCATAGAAATTCCTTGTTAAAAAGGGATCAATTCAACGGTTGAACGGTCAACGCGTCGTCTGCCAGTCGCAGACGAGCCGCTTTGCCATAAAATTCGGCTGGGATCTTGTCGCTCAGCCAATATTCACCTGCGATGGACACCAGTTCCGCCGTCAGGTGAGTACAAAATATTTGCGCGTCCCGATCGCCACTTGCGCCTGCGAGCGCACGTCCACGCATCATACCGTAAACGTGAATATTGCCATCTGCAATAAGCTCTGCGCCAGCACTGACGTGGCTTGTAACAATCAGATCACAGTTTGGTGCATAAATGCGCTGACCGGAACGAACCGGTACGTCAATCATTCGCGTTTTTGTAACGGGAGTAACGTTTTGCACCACAGGAGGGGGCGCCTGCACGGCAGCAGGCGCTGCACGCGGGGCTTTTTCTTTACCTTCATTAAGAAGGGGCAGCCCGGCACGGTCGATTTCCGCTTTCAGCTCGCTATCTTTACAGCCACTGATGCCGACAATTCGCAGGCCAGTAGAGGAGACGGCCTGCTGGAGAAGTTTCCAGTTAACCGGAGCCTCAAGACCACTCACGTTGATAACAACAGGGGCGTGTTTCAGAAAAGCGGGAGCCTGCGCGATTTTGTCTTCTAACGCCTGACGAATAACCTCGGGTTTTGCATCATGCAAATGTACCACTGATAAGGTGAAGCTACTGCCTTTAAGCTCGATGGGCGTGTTTGACATCCTGGCCTTACTCAATTTGCTATTAACCGCAACCATTCGCTGCGATATTCCGAAGAGTATCAGGCATGTTATAGTCAGGAGTATATTGAGGCAAGCAACCACCCATTAATTCAGAGTAAAAACATGTTTTGTGTGATCTACAGAAGTACAAGCCGTGACCAGACCTATCTTTATGTCGAAAAGAAAGACGATTTTTCACGCGTGCCTGAAGAATTAATGAAGAGCTTTGGCCGACCACAGCTGGCGATGCTGCTGCCGCTGGATGGTCGTAAGAAACTGGTCAATGCCGATCTGGATAAAGTGAAAACGGCATTAGCCGAGCAAGGCTATTATTTACAGCTTCCACCACCGCCTGAGAATTTATTAAAACAGCACCTTGAGGCGAACGGGAAGAAATAGTCTCAGCTGTTTCGGGCGCATCACATCAACCGATTAGGGGTCGAGCATGTATCAACATCATAACTGGCAAGGTGCGTTACTGGATTATCCCGTCAGCAAAGTGGTCTGCGTGGGCAGTAACTACGCAAAGCATATTCAGGAGATGGGCAGCGCAACACCAGAAGAGCCGGTTCTGTTTATTAAGCCAGAGACGGCGCTTTGTGATATCCGCCAGCCGCTGGCGTTGCCGCAGGGGCTGGGGTCGGTGCATCACGAAGTTGAGCTCGCGGTGCTGATCGGCGCCACGCTGCGCCAGGCCTCCGAAGAGCATGTCCAGAAAGCGATTGCTGGCTACGGCGTCGCGCTGGATCTGACGCTGCGTGATGTGCAGGGAAAAATGAAGAAGGCCGGGCAGCCGTGGGAAAAAGCCAAAGGCTTTGACAACGCGTGTCCGATTTCGGGATTCATTCCGGTCAGTGAATTTACCACCGATCCACAGGACACGCCGCTCAGCCTGAAGGTGAACGGTGACATCAGCCAGCAGGGCAGCACGGCAGACATGATCCATAAGATTGTGCCGCTGATCGCCTACATGAGCCGCTTCTTCACCCTGAAACCCGGAGATGTGATCCTGACCGGTACGCCTGAAGGGGTTGGCCCGCTCCTCAGCGGCGATGAACTGGAGGTCGGTTTTAACGGCCTGTCGCTGAAAACCCGCGTGCTGTAACCACATCTTGCCGCCTGAAGAGGGCGGCAAAACTTGCAACAACGTGCCAGACTCGTTATAAGGTGCGCTTTCTTTTGACGTGTGGACATCCTGATGAACGACATCCCTTTCTGGCAAAGCAAAACTCTTGACGACATGACTGACGCGGAATGGGAATCATTGTGCGACGGCTGCGGGCAGTGCTGCCTGCATAAGCTGATGGATGAAGATACGGACGAAATCTACTTCACCAACGTGGCCTGCAAGCAGTTGAACATTAAAACCTGCCAGTGCCGCAACTATGAGCGTCGGTTCGAATTTGAGCCGGACTGCATCAAGTTAACCCGTGATAATCTGCCCACCTTTGAATGGCTGCCCCATACCTGCGCGTATCGCCTACTGGCGGAAGGGAAAGGGTTACCAGACTGGCATCCGTTGCTGACCGGTTCGAAAGCGGCGATGCACGGCGAGCGCATTTCGGTGCGCCACATCGCGGTGAAAGAGTCCGAGGTGCGGGAATGGGAAGACCATATTATGAATCACCCTAATCGGTGATAATAAAAAACCCGCCTCGGCGGGTTTTTTATTATGCGCTGTTGTGTCGGGTGGCGCTGCGCTTACCCGACCTACAAAACTGACGTTGCCGTTTTGCTTTTACCTTCCGAACAAATCACGTTTCTTCGGCTTGAACGGCTGGGCAATCAGCACCAGCAACGCCACGACGAAGTAGGCGACAAAAATCCCCACCAGCCACTGTGGCATCTCCAGCGTCAGGAATTCCCACTGACGGACAGAGCAGTCACCGGATGCGACAAACACCTGCGGCAGCCATTTATCCAGCGGCAGCCAGCTCGGGAAGCGGGCGGCAAAATCACAGGTCATAAACGGTGACGGATGCAGCTGCATCATGGTGTGCTGCCAGGAGAGTTCAATTCCTTTCCAGGCGCTGTACAGCCAGATTGCAATACCCGCGTAGCGCAACGGCGATTTCGGGGCGATGGCGCCTACCAGGCCCGCACCCATAATGCCAAACAGGGCGCAGCGCTCGTAGATACAGAGCACGCAGGGTTTCAGCCCCATCACGTGCTGGAACCACAGCGCGACCATTTCCAGCGCAAAGGCGGTCAGGGCCATCAACAACCACGCTCCGCGACCGCGAGAGCACTGGTTTAAAAATCTCAACATAATCATTTCCCTGGAACATGCTTAGAAAGCGCAGTGTAAACGAATTCGTTTTTCGCGCCACCTGTACCTGACGAAATAAAACGTAATCGGATGTTTATCGTGCGAAAAGGCAAACGGGCAGCGAACTGCCCGAGAGGCCTCATTTAGTGCGCCGCAAGTATACCCGCTTGTATCAGCCATTGCGTACAGGGAATGAGGGTAATTTTGACGCAAAGCAATCCCACAATTGTGAGTACCAGCGTATAGGGCAGCGCCATCCAGACCATTCTTCCATAAGAAAGACGTATGAGTGGCGCAAGGGCAGAGGTCAGCAGGAACAGGAAGGCGGCTTGTCCATTTGGCGTCGCTACCGACGGCAGGTTAGTGCCGGTATTGATGGCCACGGCCAGCAGCTCAAACTGTCCTGCGTTAATAATGCCTTCTTCCATCGCGGATTTGGCTTCGTTGATGTAGACCGTCCCGACAAAGACGTTATCGGAGATGGACGACAGGAGGCCGTTGAACAGATAGAAGAGCGTAAGCTGCGCGTCTGGTGCAGCCTGCAGCACAAAGGTAATTATAGGGGCAAACAGATGCTGGTCGATAATCACCGCCACAACCGCAAAGAAGACCGCCAGCAGCGCGGTAAATGGCAGGGCTTCCGTAAACGCTTTGCCGATAGCATGCTCATCCGTTACGCCGCTAAAGGTGGTCGCAAGAATAATGACGGAGAGGCCAATCAATCCAACCTCTGCAAGATGCAACGCCAGCGCGACGATAAGCCAGACGCCAATGATACCCTGCGCAATCAGACGCAGCGTCTCTTGCCGCGTGCGCTGCTTGCGGCTCTGCTCGTCAAATTTATGCAGCTCACTGCGGACCGGCTCAGGCAGTTGCGCGCCGTAGCCGAATACCCTGAACTTTTCGACCAGAATGCAGGTTGCTAACCCGCAGATAAGGACAGGCACGCTCACGGGGGCCATGCGCAGGAAAAACTCGCCAAAATGCCATTCAGCCGCTTTGGCGATGATCAGGTTTTGCGGCTCACCCACCATGGTCATCACGCCGCCCAACGCAGTCCCTACGCCAGCATGCATCATCAGACTGCGCAGAAACGCGCGGAACTGCTCCAGCACCTCACGGTTATGCGCCTCAACGTGGCTGTCATCCTGCAAGTCTTCGCCCGGGCGGGACGAGGCCACGCGGTGATAAATCCCGTAAAACCCGACGGCGACGCTGATCACCACCGCAACAACGGTCAAGGCATCCAGGAAGGCCGAAAGAAAGGCAGCAGCAAGGCAAAACGCCAGCGACAATACCGTTTTAGACGGAATGCTGAGCAACAGGCGAGTGAAGATAAACAGCAGCAGCTGTTTCATAAAGTAGATCCCGGCCACCATAAATATCAGCAGCAGGAGCACTTCCAGATTTGACGCCAGCTCTGCTTTGACATGCTCAGCAGACGTCATCCCGATGACCACTGCTTCAAAAGCCAGCAGACCGCCAGGTAGCAGAGGGTAACATTTTAGCGCCATTGCCAGGGTGAAGATAAACTCCGCGACCAGCAGCCATCCGGCGATAAACGGGTTCACGCTAAAAATAAGGGGGTTAACGACCAGGAAAACCAGCAGTATCAGTTTGTACCAGTCAGGAGACTGACCTAAAAAATTGCGCCACAGCGCGCGCCCAAAAGAAATTTCCACAACAGACGTCCTTCCCCGTCACGTAAAACAAAACATCAGTATACGCAAAATTGCGGCCCGGCGGCGGATAAGCGAGCATTGTAAATTTCATAAAAATGAAACGGCGATCCCTCTTTTCTCTCTTTACCGCGCTACCTGCCGCTGCATGCCTCTGGTATGATGAGTGCAATTTGCTAAAGCTGTGTAATGGAAATCTCACTATGGTCATTAAGGCGCAGAGCCCGGCGGGTTTCGCGGAAGAGTACATCATTGAAAGCATCTGGAATAATCGCTTCCCTGCAGGGTCCATTCTTCCAGCTGAACGCGAACTCTCTGAACTGATTGGCGTCACTCGCACCACGCTGCGTGAAGTGCTTCAGCGACTGGCGCGTGATGGATGGTTGACGATCCAGCACGGCAAGCCAACAAAAGTAAACAACTTCTGGGAAACCTCGGGGCTGAACATTCTTGAAACGCTGGCGCGCCTCGACCACGAAAGCGTACCGCAGCTCATTGATAATCTGCTCTCAGTGCGTACCAACATCGCGACGATCTTTATTCGTACCGCTTTCCGTCAGCACCCGGAAGATGCGCTTGCAGTGCTGGCCAGCGCAAACGAGGTCGAAGATCATGCCGATGCCTTTGCCACCCTCGATTACAACGTTTTCCGCGGTCTGGCGTTTGCCTCCGGCAACCCGATTTACGGTCTTATCCTCAACGGGATGAAAGGGCTCTATACCCGCATTGGTCGTCACTACTTTGCCAATCCCGAAGCGCGCAGTCTGGCACTGGGTTTCTACCATAAGCTCAGCAAGCTCTGCACCGAAGGGCTGCACGATCAGGTTTATGAAACCGTGCGTCGCTACGGTCATGATTCCGGTGAAATCTGGCATCGCATGCAAAAAACGCTGCCGGGCGATTTAGCGATTCAGAGTCGCTGAAAGAAAAACCTCTCAAGTGAGAGGTTTTTTTTCGCCCGGTGGCGCTTCGCTTACCGGGCCTACAAAAACCGTAGGCCGGGTAAGGCGTAGCCGCCACCCGGCAAAAAACATTACAACGTATTCAACCGCGCCGGGCAACGTTCCAGCAGTTCTACGCTGCCGTCCTCATTCTGCTGTTCCAGCTGCACGTCAAAGCCCCACAGGCGGTGAACATGCTTCAGCACCTCTTTACGTCCTTTATCCAGCGGCGCGCGGTTGTGCGGGATATAACGCAGCGTCAGAGAACGGTCACCGCGTAAATCGACGTTCCAGACCTGAATATTGGGCTCAAGATTGCTCAGGTTGTACTGAGAAGAGAGCCGTGAGCGGATCTCGCGATACCCCTCTTCGTTATGAATCGCAGAAATCTCCAGGTAGTTGTTACGATCATCGTCCAGCACGGTGAAGAAGCGGAAATCACGCATGATCTTCGGCGACATAAACTGGCTGATAAAGCTCTCGTCCTTAAAATCGCGCATCGCAAAATGCAGCGTTTCAAGCCAGTCTGAACCGGCGATATCCGGGAACCAGTACTTGTCTTCTTCCGTTGGCGACTGACAGATACGCTTAATATCCTGGAACATCGCAAAGCCAAGCGCATACGGGTTAATCCCGCTGTACCACGGGCTGTTATAAGGCGGCTGAAACACGACGTTGGTATGGCTGTGGAGAAACTCCATCATGAACCGCTCGGTCACTTTCCCCTCATCATACAGATGGTTGAGGATGGTGTAGTGCCAGAATGTCGCCCAGCCTTCGTTCATCACCTGCGTCTGTTTCTGCGGATAGAAATACTGGCTGACCTTGCGCACGATGCGCAGGATCTCACGCTGCCACGGCTCCAGCAGCGGGGCGTTTTTCTCCATAAAGTAGAGCAGGTTTTCCTGCGGCTCGGAGGGATAACGACGCGTCTCGGCGACGGCTTTCTCTTCCTCACGCTTCGGCAGGGTGCGCCACAGCATGTTCACCTGGCTTTGCAGATACTCTTCGCGGCTTTTCTGTCGGGCTTTCTCCTCCTGCAGGGAGATTTTCTGCGGGCGTTTGTAGCGGTCCACGCCGTAGTTCATCAGGGCGTGGCAGGAGTCGAGCAGTTTCTCCACCTCATCCACGCCATAACGCTCTTCGCAGTCGGTGATGTATTTACGCGCGAAGATCAGGTAATCAACGATGGAGCTGGCATCCGTCCAGCTGCGGAAGAGATAGTTATTTTTGAAAAACGAGTTATGGCCGTAACAGGCGTGGGCCATCACCAGCGCCTGCATGGTAATGGTGTTCTCTTCCATTAAATACGCAATACACGGATTGGAGTTAATCACAATCTCATACGCCAGCCCCTGCTGACCGTGTTTATACAGGCGCTCCGTTTCAATGAATTTTTTACCAAACGACCAGTGCGGATAGTTGATCGGCATCCCGACGCTGGAGTAAGCGTCCATCATCTGTTCAGAGGTAATCACCTCAATTTGATGGGGATAGGTATCCAGGCGATACAGTTTTGCCACCCGGTCGATTTCGGCGAGGTAGACATCCAGCAGCTCGAAGGTCCAGTCGGGTCCATCGCTCAGACGTGTGTTGTCCTTGTTCAGGGAATCAATAGTAGCCATTAGCGCGCCCTCGTTGTGGGTGCTCTCACTGTCTGGAGAGCCTCCTTTCAAGCATAGATCAACGTGTTAAAAAGCGTGCCCGACAAGAAATTTTTTCTTTGCGATTTCCCGTTTTTGATACGGCAAAAAAAGCGACTCCTTCAGCATTTTATGCTGGTTAAAAATAAAGCTCAGCATGAGATCCCAAATTAGCACCATCCCCTGATACTGGGGGATGTGTGAGGCAAGTCACCATAAAAAAGTCGTATGTTGAATAATATTTTCAACTAGGTTATCAATCTGTAATTAGAAGATTGTTCTTTTGCACATTATGGAGTGGCTATGCGTGTTGTCATACTGGGAAGTGGTGTCGTTGGCGTAACCAGCGCCTGGTATTTAAGTCAGGCAGGACATGAGGTTACCGTTATCGATCGTGAATCCGGCCCTGCGCTTGAAACCAGTGCGGCGAATGCCGGTCAAATCTCTCCGGGGTATGCGGCGCCGTGGGCAGCCCCTGGCGTACCGCTGAAGGCGATCAAATGGATGTTCCAGCGCCATGCGCCGCTGGCCATCAGCCTTGACGGCACGCCGTTCCAGCTGAAGTGGATGTGGCAGATGCTGCGCAACTGCGATACCCGCCACTACATGGAAAACAAAGGGCGCATGGTGCGCCTGGCGGAATACAGCCGTGACTGTCTTAAGACCCTGCGCGCGTCGACCGGCATTGAGTACGAAGGCCGTCAGGGCGGCACGCTGCAGCTGTTCCGCACCGCGCAACAGTATGAAAACGCCACCCGCGATATCGCCGTGCTGGAAGATGCCGGCGTACCTTACCAGCTGCTGGAGGCCAGCCAGCTGGGGCAGGTGGAGCCTGCCCTGGCGGAAGTGGCGCATAAACTGACGGGCGGCCTGCGTCTTCCTAATGACGAAACCGGCGACTGTCAGCTCTTTACCCAGCGTCTGGCGCACATGTGCGAGCAGGCGGGGGTGAATTTCCGCTTTAACACCGCTGTCGACAAGCTGCTGTCGGAAGGGGAAAAAATTTACGGCGTGAAGTGTGGCGACGAGGTGATCAAAGCGGATGCCTACGTGATGGCGTTTGGCTCGTACTCTACCGCCATGCTGAAAGGCATTCTCGATATTCCTGTTTATCCGCTGAAGGGCTACTCGCTGACCATTCCGGTGAAAGAAGAGAGCGGCGCCCCGGTATCAACCATCCTGGATGAAACCTACAAAATCGCCATTACCCGCTTCGATAACCGCATCCGCGTGGGCGGCATGGCGGAAATTGTTGGCTTCAACACCGACCTCCTGCAGCCGCGTCGTGAAACGCTGGAGATGGTGGTGGGGGACCTGTTCCCGCGCGGGGGCTTTGTTGAGCAGGCGACATTCTGGACCGGTCTGCGTCCGATGACCCCGGACGGTACGCCGATTGTTGGCCGTACGCCGTTTAAAAATTTGTGGACCAATACCGGACACGGCACGCTGGGCTGGACGATGGCCTGCGGATCCGGTCAGCTGCTGAGCGACCTGATTTCCGGGCGCACGCCAGCCATTCCATTTGACGATTTAAGTGCGGCGCGCTATCAATCAGGGTTCACGCCATCGCGTCCACAGCATCTGCACGGCGCGCATAACTAAGGAGTTGTCATGTCCCGTCCTGTTCTGGCTCAGCTGGATCTGCAGGCCCTGAAGGAAAACCTGCAAATTGTTCGCCGGGCAGCACCTGGTTCGCGCGTCTGGTCGGTAGTCAAAGCGAATGCCTACGGCCACGGTATTGACCGTATCTGGAGCGCGCTCAGCGCCACCGACGGTTTTGCGTTGCTCAATCTGGAAGAGGCTATCCTGCTGCGCGAACGCGGCTGGAAAGGGCCGATTTTGCTGCTGGAAGGGTTCTTCCACCCCGAGGATCTGCCATTGCTGGATAAGTATCGTCTGACCACCAGCGTTCACAGCAACTGGCAGATTAAAGCGATTCAGGATGCAAAACTCCACGCGCCGCTGGATATCTATCTCAAGGTAAACAGCGGCATGAACCGTCTGGGCTTTCAGCCTGAGCGGGTGCATACGGTCTGGCAACAGCTGCGCGCCCTGAAAAATGTGGGCGAAATGACGCTGATGGCGCACTTTGCCGATGCGGAAAAACCGGACGGCATTGCCGATGCCATGGTCCGCATTGAGCAGGCGGCAGAAGGGCTGGACTGTCCGCGCTCGCTGTCGAACTCTGCGGCGACGCTTTGGCATCCCGAAGCGCATTATAACTGGGTGCGTCCGGGGATCGTTCTGTATGGTGCATCCCCGTCCGGTCAATGGCAGGATATCGCCAACAGCGGCCTGAAGCCGGTGATGTCCCTGCGCAGTGAGATTATCGGCGTGCAGACGCTGAAGGCGGGCGACACGGTGGGCTATGGCAGCCGCTACCGGGCGCAGGGCGAACAGCGAATTGGTATTGTGGCAGGCGGGTATGCCGACGGCTATCCGCGCATCGCGCCAACCGGTACGCCTGTCTGGGTGGACGGCGTCCGTACGGGCACGGTGGGGACCGTGTCAATGGATATGCTCGCGGTTGACCTCACGCCGTGTCCGCAGGCGGGCATCGGTTCACCGGTTGAGCTGTGGGGCAATGAAGTCAAAATTGATGACGTGGCCGCGGCGGCGGGAACGGTGGGGTATGAATTGATGTGCGCCCTGGCGCCGAGAGTGCCAGTTGTGACGGTGTAACGTGTTCTTATGCCGGGTAAGGCGCAGCCGCCACCCGGCATAAACCCGCTACTCTGCGTCCTCTTCCATCGGCCGCAAACCGACTTTCCGCACCGCGTTATCTTCTTTTTCGGCAACGGTCCAGATCATCCCGGCAAATTCCACCTGATCGCCGACGACCGGCGCAGCGCCAAGTCGTTGCTGGATGATTTCGCCCAGCGTTTGCTGGTTATCACCGTCTTCAGCACCTTCATCCAGACCGTAAATCAGCGCCACATCCGCAAATTTGGCGCTGGCTTCCAGAATAAAATCGCCGAAGAAACGCTGGTCCAGCGCCACCGGAGGCGACTGGCTGAACAACTTGCCCAGCGCGGGCAGATCGCGCTCGCGGCCAATCACGCACAAAATATCCCCTTCGCGAAGCCGGGTGCTGCCGGTAGGGTGTTGCAGGACATTATCGCGAAACAGCGCGGCAATCCGCGTTTCGGCCGGCATGTGCAAATCGCGCAGCGATGCCCCTACGCACCACTTGTCGGCGCTCAGTTGATAGACGAACTGTTCCCACGGGTTCTCCGGATGAATATCGAGCCCCACGCGGGACACCGGCCAGCCCACAGGCGGGACCACTACTTTGGCTTTTTTCGCCGCCCATCCGAGCGACGTCCCCTGGAACAGCAGTGAAATCAGCACCACGAAGAACGCCACGTTAAAGAACAGTCTTGCGTTATCCAGCCCGGCCATCATCGGGAAGACGGCAAGGATGATCGGCACCGCGCCACGCAGGCCCACCCAGCTGATAAAGACACGCTCGCGCAGGTTGAAGCCGCGAAACGGCAGCAGACCGGCAAACACCGACAGCGGACGGGCGAAGAAGATCATCCACGCGGACAGCAGCAGCGCCGGAATGGCAATCGGCAGCAGATCCGAGGGCGTAACCAGCAGGCCCAGCACCAGGAACATGCCGATTTGTGCCAGCCAGGCAAGACCGTCGAAGTTTTGCAAAATAGCGTGACGGTTGCGGATAGGGCGGTTACCCATCAGGAATCCGCAGAGGTAGACCGCGAGAATACCGCTGCCGTCCAGAGCGGTGGTCACGGCAAAAATCAGGATCCCGCCGCTCAGCGCCAGCAGTGGGTACAGCCCCGAGGGGAGCGAGATGCGGTTAATCATCTGCTGTAACAGGTATCCCCCCGCCAGACCTATCAGTATCCCCAGGCCGAACTGCTGCAGGATATGCCACGCAAACATCCAGCTCAGCCCGGTCTCGTGCTGCTGAATCATCTCGATCAGCGTGATGGTCAGGAACACCGCCATCGGGTCGTTACTGCCGGATTCAATCTCAAGCGTTGAGCCGACACGTTCGTTAAGCCCTTTTCCACCGAGCAGGGAAAACACGGCTGCCGCGTCGGTTGAGCCGACAATCGCGCCAATCAGCAAACCTTCCATGATATTCAGATGGAAAAGCCACGCAGCCATCATCCCGGTGAGGCCAGAGGTAATTAACACGCCGACCGTGGCAAGTGAAAGCGCAGGCCCCAGGGCCACGCGGAAGGAGCTCGCCTGCGTACGCATGCCGCCGTCAAGCAGGATCACCGCCAGGGCGAGGTTACTCACCATGTAGGCAAAAGGGTAGTTATCGAATGGGATACCGCCGATGCCATCAATGCCAGCCAGCATGCCGATAGCAAGGAAAATAACAAGAATAGGTATGCCGAGACGCGATGAAAATGAACTTAATAAAATACTGCTGGTTACAAGGACAGAACCCAAAATGAAAAGGCTGATTATCGCTGCGGCATCCAATGTTCTCTTACTCCCACCTCAATGTTAACGCTGTTACTAAAACCCTAACATATTAACGTCGGTAACAGCGTTTTATTAAGGCGGTTTAACGGATTTTTTACCCCTTTATGACCGGATGGCCGCTGATGGCGAGCTGGCTTCCGCCATCATCATGCTTCAGCCTGGCGTGCGCCCCCAGCGCAAGAGTGACGGTTTGCTGCTCATGGCCGAAATCCAGCCCGGTGATGACGGGAATGTCCAGCCGGGAGCGGATGAAATCGACCATGGTTTCCAGCGAGTAGCCCGCGTCATAGTCATTGGGGGCAGCGCCGCTAAAGCTGCCCAGCACAATCGCGGACTGACGCGCAAGAATACCGGCATGATAAAGCTGCAATAGCATGCGCTCGACGCGGAACGGATGTTCGTTGATATCTTCCAGCACCAGAATGCCGTCTTCGATGTCCGGCATCCACGGCGTGCCGATGAGCGAGACCAGCATCGCCAGGTTTCCGCCCCAGAGCTGACCTTCACACTCCCAGTGCGGTCCGTTGCCTTGCCACTCCACGCTGTAGGCAGGATTACGCAGCGCGCGCCAGAAATGTTCCACGGTAAACGCATCCAGCTCCGGCGCGCCGAAGTTACCGGCCAGCATGGGGCCGCTAAACGTGATGATATTGTGCAGGGCCAGAAGACCTAGCTGGATGACGGTGAAATCGCTGTGGCCGCAAATCAGCAGCGGATCCTGCTGCTGACGCTGCGCCAGACCCTGCCAGTCAATGCTCTCCAGCAGCCTGCTCGCCCCGTAGCCGCCGCGCACGGCAAGGACGATGCGATCCTTACCCTTCAGACTCACCAGGCTATTGATATCATTCAGCCTCTGCGCTTCCGTTCCGGCAAAACGCTGCTGGCGGCGGGGGATAATTGTCTGATTTTCTACCTGATGGCCAGATTCCAGTAAGCGCTGAACGCCCCGCTGTGCCGCGTCCTGGTTAATGCAGTAGCCCGACGGCGCGATGAGATGAAACTGAGACATGGCAATTCCTTGCTGAATGAGAAACTAATTGTCTATATCATGCCGCGTATACGCTGCCTGCTTCAAGGGCGGCGCACCGCGATGACCGGCTATAAGGATAGATGACGTGAAATTGAGATGGTTTGCTTTTTTGATTGTGCTGCTGGCTGGCTGTAGTTCAAAACATGATTATCAAAACCCGCCCTGGAACCCGGAAGTGCCGGTGAAACGGGCTATGCAGTGGATGCCAATCAGTGAACAAGCCGGGAAGGCCTGGGGCGTGAGCCCGCGTCTGATCACCGCGATTATTGCGGTTGAGTCTGGCGGGAATCCTACGCTCGTCAGCAAATCCAACGCGGTGGGGCTGATGCAGCTTAAGGCTTCAACGGCGGGAAGAGAGGTCTACCGCTATATGGGCTGGAGCGGACAGCCGTCGACCAGCGAGCTGAAGAACCCGGAACGCAACATTTCCATGGGTACCGCGTATCTGAGCATTCTGGAACATGGCGTGCTGAAGGGCATCGAGGATCCGGAAGTGATGCAATACGCGCTGGTGGTCTCATACGTGAACGGTGCGGGGGCGCTGCTCAGAACTTTCTCCTCTGACCGCAAAGAGGCGATAGACGAGATCAACGGCATGGACAAAGATGAGTTCGTCGAGCATGTCGCGAAGAATCATCCGGCACCACAGGCGCCTCGTTATATCTGGAAAGTACAGAAAGCGATGGATGCCATGTAATGCCGCAAACGGGCGGCGGTTGCGCTGCCCGATTTTTTCACAGGACTTTATTTGCACGTTCCCGTGCTTCACGCTCCAGCGAGTAGATAATACGCTGCAGCTCGCGTTCAGCGCCTGGCCCGACGTTCAGGAAACGGAAGCTCAGACGCGGCGTGGTAATCGTTTCGTTTTTGCTGTCCACCACCGTGCGCTCGCTGATGGCAATCAGCTGTGCATCGAAATAAAAGCGACCCCAGCCGCCCATATCGAGCTCAATTTGGGTAAAACGCATGCCTTCTACCAGTCCGTCCGGTTTCGCTGAATCCAGCAACGCACCCATTCCGCCCAGCGACAGGTCAAAGAGACGGAAACGAAGCTCTTTTTTGTCCGGCATTTTGGCCTTACAAAAATAGGCAGGGTGAAGCGGGGCGCTGATGCGGAAGTATTCACGACGCTGGACAAACCAGAGGTTGCCCGGAAGAGGGGTCACAAAAGCGGGAAGTCCCTGATATTCGCTCAGTTCCAGTCGCGGCAGGACAAACTCCACTTTGGCTCCATGGGTTTCGGCCATCACCGCAATATGTTCCGCTCTGAGCGCAGCGCGGTTTTCATACTCCTGGCTGCCCAGGTCTACAATCAGTCGCTCCTGCGAAACGTCAAGGATCTTGCTGATAAACTGATTATTTGACCAGCTGATGCGCAACGGCACTTCGCCTTTTTGCAGGTCGCGTAATACCCCTAATACAGCCAGCGGATTTTGCTTGAGGAACTGCTCACTGTAATGACTCACGCCGGATGGCTCCTTGATTAATGACAGACTGTCTGAGCGTTATCGGCAATCCACACTCAAACTTAATACAAACCGGTGAGTTTTTTTTATTGCTGCACGCAAGATAAGTCGGTGAGAGGAAAATGATTTTATGCTGATGACCTATACTTACCTTAGCTGCGCAGAAGGTTTTCTGCACATGCGTTAAACCTGAAAGAGGGCATCGCTATGGGTATCATCGCCTGGATTATCTTTGGTCTTATCGCTGGCGCTATCGCTAAACTCATCATGCCGGGAAACGATGGCGGCGGCTTCATTTTGACCTGTGTTCTCGGGGTTGTTGGTGCGGTTGTGGGCGGCTGGCTGGCGACGATGTTTGGCTTTGGAGGCAACATCAGTGGTTTTGACATGCACAGTTTCCTCGTTGCTGTCGTCGGCGCCATTGTTGTGCTGGGCATATTCAGGTTACTGCGACGAGCCTAAAATGACATAGCGGCTCTCTGCGGAGGGCCGTTTTTTTTTGCCTGAATCTTGATTTGTTAATCGAAATGATAATAATTGTCGTTCCGTATTGCATCTAACAACAAGACGACATTATGAACTCCTCACGTTTTACGTTATGCGCTCTGGCCGGTGCCGTCACGCTGGCATTGCAGGTCCAGGCTTTCGCCGAAGAATCTACCATCGTCGTCACGGGCTCAGAGCAGGGCAGCGCGCTGCCGGCCTGGACGAACAGCGCTACGAAATCGGCCGTTGCCGAAAGTAAAACGCCCCAGGTCATCAATACGCTTTCTGCCCAGGAAATTGAAAAGCGTCATGCGAACTCCGTGAATGAAATCCTGCGCTATGCCCCGGGCGTCTCAACCGAAGTGCGCGGTAATACCTCCTACATGAGCGAATACAAAATTCGTGGCTTTACCGTCGATCAGGAGTTCTATAACGGATTGCAGTTGCCCTATAACGTCACCGGCAATACCAAGGCTCGTATCGATCCGCTGTTGATTGACAGCGTCGATATCCTGAAAGGGCCTTCATCGGTGCTTTACGGCGGTGGTTCGCCGGGCGGGCTGGTGAATATTCAAAGTAAAAAACCGCAGCGGGAAGCGCGCACGGAGGTCGGTTTTAATACCGGTAACCGCAACCTGAAAGAGGGCTATCTCGACTCAACCGGGCAGATAGCCGACAGCGACTGGAATTACCGTCTGCTGAGCAAGGCGACGGAGAATGACGATCAGCCGCACACCACCCGGTATGAAAATTACCTGGTCGCCCCGTCCGTCACCTGGCAGCCCGACAGCAAAACCCGTCTCACGCTGGATGCGCTGGCGCAAAACTCCCCGAGCCTGACGCCGTCAAATCCGCTCCCGCTGTCTTATCTGCGCTCGAAATATGCCGATCGCCGTGATTACGCCGGAGATGAATGGAGTGGGTTTAAGCAGCGCCAGTGGATGCTGGGCTATAGCTTTGAACACGAGTTTGACAGCGGCTGGGGCTTTAACCAGAAAGCGCGCTATTTTGACGTCGATACCCACCAGCGCAGCGTCTATGCGACAGGCACGGGGAGTGAGGTTTATCAGCTCAACCGCTTTGCTTACACCACCGATGAAGATCTTAAGAGCTTCAACATCGACAACCAGGTGACGAAAACCGTTGCGCTGGGTGAATGGCAGCACCATCTGCTGGCCGGGTTTGACTATCAGAAGATGAACTCGCATTTCCACTACCGTTACGCGTCGGCCACGCCAGGCATGGACATGCGCGATCCTGACTATAAGCAAATCAGCGAAGGCGCACTGGGGCTCTACACCGCCCAGAAGAATCGCCTCAGCTATCAGCAGAACGGTTACTACCTGCAGGATCAGGTGGAATTCGGTGGCTTAAATCTGTTGGGTAGCCTGCGCTACGACGATTACCGCTCCGTCACCACCGATTACCTGAAAAACGGGGATAAAGCCTGGGTATCGCAGGACCGCGTCACCAAACGTCTGGGCGCGCTTTACGCCTTCGATAACGGTATTTCACCGTTTATCAGTTATTCCGAAGGTTTTGCGCCGGTGTCACCGCAGGGAACGCTCACGGCAAAAGACGTCAAACCGACCACCAGCAAGCAGGTGGAAGGCGGGGTAAAATATCTGCTGGCTGAATACGCCACCACCTTTACCGCCTCGGTGTTTAACATCCGGCAGAAAAACGTTGTCACCTCCGATCCGGGCTTCCTGAATTATCGTCAGACCGGGGAAGTGGAATCCAAAGGGGCAGAGCTCTCCGCCATTAGCCGTCCGACGGACAACCTGACGCTGATTGCCAACTATGCCTACACCCATGCGATCAATACCGAAGATGATAAATACCAGGGTAAACGTCCAACTCAGGTGCCGGAGAACGCTTTCAATCTGTGGGGGGACTACACTTTCGAGAGTACGCCGCTGAAAGGGCTGATGCTGGGGGCTGGGGCACGCTACACCGGTCCGATGGAAATTTCACCGGCTAACGATGCGGGTAAACTGGGCGGCACCACGCAGTACGATCTGGCGGCCTCGTACCGGATGGGCGAAATCATGCCTTCGCTGGCGGGACTGACGCTTAAGGCGAGTATGCAGAACATCACCAATAAAGAGACGCTGACCTGCTACGACGCAACCAACTGCTGGATTGGGCGTGACAGGACGTATCAGCTAGGGGCGAGCTACAGCTTCTGACTGCCCGGTGGCGCTGCGCTTACCGGGCCTGCAAACCCAACGCAGGCCCGGTAAGACGTAGCCGCCACCCGGCAATACCCACTTACTGCGCCGTCGCTTTCACCGGCGCCGCCTCGTCATTCGCCGCAGGCTGATTTTCCGGTACGCTGTCACACGGTTTCTCTTTCGGACAGACCAGATCCAGCATTTTCAGCGTCACGCCATTACTCCAGCCGAACCCATCCTGCAGCGGGTACTCGCCACCGCCGCCGCCCGTACCGGTTGTTGATACGTCATATTTCTCCACCAGTTTCTTCTCGCGGTCGTAAGTGTGCTGCACGTTCTTCAGGAAGCGCCAGGTGACATCCATCGCCACCTTATTCTGCCCGTAATTCTGCAACCCTTCCGTCGCCACCCACTGCAGCGGAGCCCAGCCGTTTGGCGCATCCCACTGCTGTCCGCTGTTGATCGTGGTGGTGGTTATGCCGCCCGGTTTCAACAGACGCGCGGAGGTCGCCGCGGCAACTTTATCGGCACGCTCCTGCGACGCCGCCTTCACGTAGAGCGGAAAGAGAGCGGCCGCGGTAAGCTGATTACGCACCTTCTTACTCTTGAGGTCGTAATCGGCATACCAGCCCTCTTTATCATTCCACAGGTGGTTCTCAATGGCTTTCTGACGCGCGGTCGCCAGCGCCTCGTATTTACTCGCCGCGGCGCTGTCGCCTGCCTCCTGGCTTGCCCGCGCGAGCAGTTTTTCCATTTTAAACATCAGCGCGTTCAGATCGACGGGCACGATGCTGGTGGTGCGGATCGTGCCGAGTTTTTGCGGATCGTCCATCCAGCGGGAGCTAAAGTCCCAGCCCGAAGCCGCTGCGGAGCGCAAATCACGGTAGATCTCAGTCGCGGGTCGGTTAGGATTGTTTTTGGCGGTATTGACGTCGTCAAGCCAGGACTCGGGGCGCGGAGTATCGCGGTCATCCCAGTAGCGGTTGAGCACCGAACCGTCATCCAGCTTCACCACGCGCTGGTTAGCTTGCCCTGGCTGAAGAGAATCGACGCCCTCCATCCAGTAGGCGTACTCTTTTTCCATTTGCGGGCGATATTTCTTTAGCGCATCGCTGTCGTGCGTCGCCAGCAGTTCCACCATCATGGAGAAGAACGGCGGCTGGGAGCGGCTCAGGTAGTAGCTGCGGTTGCCGTTGGGGATATGTCCAAAGGTATCAATCTCCCAGGCGAAGTTATCCACCATATCGCTGATTTTGTCCCAGTGGCCGCTTTCCGCGAGACCCAGCATGGTGAAATAGCTGTCCCAGTAGTAGACCTCGCGGAAGCGTCCGCCGGGCACAACGTAAGGCTTTGGTAACGGCAGCAGGGAATCCCATTTATTACTGGCTTTATCGGTGGTACGCGTCAGTACGGGCCAGAGGTCGTCAATATGCTCGCGTAAACTTTGTCCTGCGGGTGGAACATACTTTTCGCCTTCCGCAGGCAGCGTGAAGTTCATCTCTACAAAGTGGCGCAGATCAAAGCTGGACTGGGTGTGCTGCATCCGGTAATCCGCCAGGATCATCAGCGGATCGCTTTTGGGGACGGCATCAGCGAAGGTTTTCTGATCGGGAAACAGTTTGGCACTTTGCACATCATTAAAGAGAGGGCCAAGTAAAATATCGGGGGAATTTTTCTGAAACGCAGGCTGTTCATCAGCATAACTCAATGTCGTCGCACCGAGCAGCGCGCCTCCCAGCGCGAGGTGCAAAAGAGCAGGGCGTAAAGTGCGAGGTCTTATCATCTGTTCGTCTCCTGTATTCGCTCAGCAGCGTGACCGCTGTTATCAATCACCTGAAAACCTTAGACGAATATCGACCGCTTCGCGTGTTCAATATCCCATTTTGCGCAGAACCAGACAATTTACCGCTTCGCCCGTCCGGTCCGGCCGGGAGGAATTAGTTGTGCAAATGAAATTAAAAGAATTATGTCTTTAAATAATCATATATATTGCACGTTAAAATATACATAAACCTAATGAAATAAGAATGTGAAGCGGGTGGTCTTTCTTCTCTTCATTACCGCAAGTTTTCTCTGTGCCGATCACACAAGTTAAAAATCATAATTACGTTGTGAAAAAACATAATAGCACCGTTGAGGGTATTTGGTGGAAATGGCTGTGCTCGATATTTGGGTATTCACTTTTATAATCAGGATGGATTCTATGCAATTAAAGAAAACGGTAATTCTGATAAGCGCATTCTATTCCGGCGCACTTTTGGCGGCACAACCCTCAATGAACGTGGAAGAAAAGCTGGCGCAACTGGAAGCGCAAATTCAGGAGCTTAAACAGCAGCAGGCCGCCGCGACGCAGGCTGCGCCAGCCGTTGTGGTGCAGTCGGAAGAGCCGGTGAGCAAAACCGCTCCGCCAAAACTGACGCTCTCAGGGTTTGGTGATATTAAATTTTACGGTGATGTGGAATTTAATATGGATGCCGCCAGTAAAACGGGTAGCCTCACGTCTGTTAAGCAAAGTGCTAATAGTGACTGGGCGCCGGGCGATAAAGAACGCTGGGATATTAACGGACGTATTTTATTAGGCTTTGATGGTTATCGTAAAATGGATAACGGCAATTTTGCCGGGTTCTCCGTCCAGCCGCTCGGCGACCTCGCCGGGCAAATGTACCTGGATGATGCGGTATTCTTCTTTGGCACTGAGAATGACTGGGAAATAAAAGTCGGACGCTTTGAGGCCTATGACATGTTCCCGCTCAACCAGGATACGTTTGTGGAATACTCCGGGAATACCGCAGACGATCTCTACAGCGACGGCTACGGCTATATCTATATGCTGAAGGAGGGGCGTGGGCGAACCGACAGCGGGGGCAACTTCCTGATGAACAAGACGCTGGATAACTGGTATTTTGAGCTGAATACCCTGTTTAAAGACGGCAGCGATTTGTATGTCGACCAGCGTTATCACGGTGCAGAACTTGAGAACGACAAAAATGTGGCCTACGTGCGCCCGGTCATCTCGTGGCAGAATGGGCCGTTTTCCAGCGCGGTTGCCATGGAGACCAACCTGGTCAACAACGCTTATGGCTATCGCGACGATGCCGGGCGCTGGGTAGACCAGTCAGAGAGAACGGGCTACGGGTTCACGATGACCTGGGACGGGCTCAAAACCGATCCGGAAAACGGAGTGGTCATGAATCTCAACACGGCTTATCTGGACGCGACGGGCGAAACCGACTTTACCTCAGCTATTAATGCCCTCTGGCGAAATTTTGAGTTGGGTTACATCTATGCCCATAACGAAATCGACGAGTTTAATACCTCAACGTTTGACGCAGAGTGTGAAAACGACTGCTGGATAACCGACCCGGGCGAGTATGACATCCATACTATTCATACCTCGTACCTGATCCCGAACGTCATGAAGATGAAAAACTTCAACATCTATCTGGGCGCGTATGCGTCATGGGTCAATGCCTCCCCGAAAGAGGGTGACAATAAAAATGACGATCGCTACGGTGGTCGCGTGCGCTTTAAATACTATTTCTGATGTCCTGTCAGTCGGTCAGACCTCTTCCGGGGTCTGGCTGACTTCCCGAAGCGTGCCCGGCGCATGGCCGATGATGCGCTTAAATGCCCGGCTAAACGCCGCCAGAGACCCGTAACCGAGCCGCAGCGCGACGGTTTCAATCGGTTGATTTTCATGGCGAATATACTGAATAGCCAGTCGCATTCTGAGCTCGCTGAGATATTTTGCCGGCGTCGTCCCCGTCGCCGCCAGAAACCGTTCAGCGAACACGGAGCGGGAGGTGCCCGCTTCTTTCGCCAGATCCGCCACGCTCAAGTTCAGGCCCGGCTGCTGGTGCATGGCGTAGATGGCCCGGCTCAGACGCGGATCGCGTAAGACCTGCACCCAGCCCGTCGCTTTACCACAGCCTGCTTCAACCCAGCCCCGAACAATCAATGCCGCCACCACGTCAGCCAGACGGGCGAGGATCCCGGCAAACCCGACCTGACGCGTCATTGACTCGCGCTCCATCGCGGCCAGTAGCGGATGAATTTCCGGCCAGGTGGACATCAACCGGCTGACCATCATCACTTCCGGCATCGCTTTGATCAGCGGCTGCATGCCGCCCAGCTCAAAATCCATACACCCGCTAAAGATGATGGTGTTTTCGCTCTCCGGGCAGGGCTCACAGGTAATGGCACAGACCGAACTACAGATGGGCTCGCTGGGGAAAGCGTTGACTGGAGTGATGGTTGCCTTGTCGTCAGAGAGCAGGGCATGGGCATTACCGCCAGGAATAAACAGCGCATCGCCGCTGCTCAGTTCGAAGGTTGCACCGCTGTCCATTCGCAGCAGGGCGTTGCCGTGGCTCACAAAATGGAACTGCGCCTTGCCCGGTGCCTGATGGAACGCGACGCCAAACGGTGCACTGGCTTCAATCCGGCGGTATTTCACCCCCGACAGACGCATGCCGCGTAAAAGTTCGCTGATCAAATCGGGTGACTGTGCGGTCATGGCGTAACTCCGGACGAATAATCAATAAGTGGAGATTATATGTCATAGATCGTCCAGGGTGAACCCTCTATGCTTTTGCGACAGTTGTCACACTTTTATAACGGGAGATCAACAGATGAATGCATGTGTCGAGGCGAGAGAGGCCGTCGCGCCTGCCAAACCCGCCTGGCGAGCCGTCTATTCACTGGGGCTGGGGGTTTTTGGTTTGATAACGGCGGAGTTCCTGCCTGCCAGTTTGCTGACGCCGATGGCCGCGAGCCTGGGCGTCAGTGAGGGGATGGCCGGGCAGGCCGTGACCGCCACTGCGCTGGTGGCGTTAGTCACCGGACTGCTGATCACCCCGGCGACCCGGAAAATCGATCGTCGCTGGGTATTGATGTTTTTCTCCGTGCTGCAAATTATCTCCAGCCTGCTGGTAGCCTTTGCGCCCACTCTGCACGTTCTGCTGATGGGGCGTCTGCTGTTAGGGGTTGCCATCGGTGGGTTCTGGGCGATGTCGACGGCCACAACAATGCGTCTGGTTCCGGCGGACAAAGTGCCGAAAGCGCTGGCGGTGATCTTCTCCAGCGTGTCGATCGCCACCGTGGTCGCGGCCCCGCTGGGGAGCTATCTGGGAAGCCTGATCGGCTGGCGCAACGTCTTTATTCTCTGCATTCTGCCGAGCATGCTGGCGCTGCTGTGGCAGATCTGGGTGCTGCCGTCCATGAAACCAGAGAGTAGCGGTAGCCTTGGCACATTGTTCAGCGTGCTGCGCCGTCCTGGCATGATTGGCGGCATGCTGGCGACCATTCTGATCTTTAGCGGCCATTTCGCCTTCTTTACCTACCTGCGCCCGTTCCTTGAAACCGTCGGACAGGCAAATGTTGAAACCATTTCGCTGATCCTGCTGGGCTTCGGGCTTGCCAACTTTGTCGGCACCTCCATTGCCGGGCATCTGCTGGCCCGTAATCTGCGCCTGACGCTGGCCCTCGTGCCGTTCGGCATGGGCATACTTGCGCTGATGATGGTGGCGTTTGGTCATCTGGCGATGCTGGACGGATTACTGGTGGCGCTGTGGGGCTTTGCGTTCGGTCTGGTGCCGGTGGGCTGGTCAACCTGGCTTGCCACCACCGTTCCGGATGAAGCGGAAAGTGCCGGAGGGCTGCTGGTGGCGTCCATTCAGCTGGCGATTAGCGCTGGCGCGGCCGGGGGCGGGGTGGTGTTTGACCTCAACGGGGCCAGCGGCGTGTTTGCCGGAAGTGGTTTCCTGCTGGTGACGGCGATGGTCATTGTATTTATGGGCGTGAAGGTCAAAGCGGCGTGATATTATGCCGGGTGGGTGCTTATCCCACCCGGCTTGAGGCTTACAGCCCTTTTTTATCCATCAGCACCGCCAGGTCCACCAGGCGGTTGGAGAATCCCCACTCGTTGTCATACCACGCCAGGATCTTCACCATGTTCCCGCCAATCACCAGCGTGGAAAGCCCGTCGATAATGGAGGAGCGCGGATCGCCCTGATAATCGCTGGAAACCAGCGGTTCATCGCTATACCCCAGAATGCCTTTCAGTGGCCCACTGGCTGCCGCACTGCGGAATGCGTCATTCACCTCTTCGGCAGTCACGTTACGGCTCAGGGTGACCGTCAAATCGACGATCGATACCACCGGAACCGGCACGCGCAGGGAATACCCGGTCAGCTTACCGTCCAGAGAGGGGATGACTTTGCCGAGCGCTTTTGCCGCGCCGCTGGAGTAGGGCACAATCGACAGCGCAGCCGCGCGTGCACCGCGCAGATCTTTTTCCGGCTGATCGTGCAGCGCCTGGCTGTTGGTATAGGCATGCGTGGTATTCATCAGGCCATGCTCAATCCCGAACTGCTGATGCAGTACCTGCGCGGCCGGAGCCAGACCGTTCGTGGTACAACTCCCGTTACTCACGACAACGTGCTGAGCCGGGTCATAGCGATCGTGGTTCACGCCCATGACGACGGTCAGATCGTCGTTCTTGCCGGGCGCGGAGATGATGACGCGCTTTGCACCACCGTGCGTGACGTGCACCGCCGCTTTTTCCCGCTCGGTAAAGAAGCCGGTGGCTTCAATTACCACATCCACGCCAGCTTCACGCCACGGAATATTTGCCGGATCGCGTTCGCTAAACACCACGATCCGCTGGCCATCAACCTGCAATGCGCCGTCAGCCGCTTCAACCGGTGCGGGCAATTTACCCAGAAGGGAATCATGTTTCAGCAGGTGGGCGAGGGTTTTGCTGTCCGTCAGATCGTTAATGGCCACAATCTGAAGATCCGGGTTACCCAGCGCTGCGCGCAGGAAATTACGTCCGATACGGCCGAAACCGTTAATACCGACCTTAACCATGGTGCACTCCTTATCTCTGTTGTCTGGAGTCACTGTAGGCGTCAGGCCGATTGGCGTAAACGACAAAAAAGGATCAGATTACGCCATCCTGCGACAGTGGAAGCGCTGGCGGTACTCGCCCGGGGTAAGGTGGAGCTGTTTCTCAAACACGCGGCGCAGGTTAATGCTGGTGCCAAACCCGCTTTGCTCAGCAATGCGCTCAAGGGAATCACGGGTTTGCTCAAGCAGCTGTCTGGCGGCGGCCAGGCGCGCTTCGGTTACGTAGCGGGCAGGTGGAACGCCTGCGTCCCGGGTAAAGACCCGGGTGAAATTGCGCGGGCTCATCGCCGCTTTCTCGGCCAGATTTTCTACGCACAGGTCGGCAGTGAGGTTCTGTAGTATCCAGGCCTGCAGGTCGCTTATTGGCCCGGACGCGCCGGACGGCTGAAGGCTATAGCGGCTAAACTGCAGCTGACCGCCGGGCCGGCGCAGGTACATCACCATATCCTGCGCCACGTCGCGGGCGAGGGTGAAACCATAGTCATCCTCCACCAGCGCAAGAGTGAGATCAAACCCCGAGCTCACGCCGCCGGAGGTCCAGACGGGACCATCCTGAATATACAGTGGACCGCCTTCGACGCGGATAGCCGGATACTGGGTTTGCATGGTCTCCAGCAACCGCCAGTGGGTGGTTGCGCGACGACCATCCAGCAGGCCGCTCTGGGCCAGCAGCATCGCGCCGCCGCAAATGGAGGCTATCCGCCGGGCATGCGGCGCAGCAAGGTGCAGCCAGTCCACCACCGCCGTGCTCTCCTGCTCGTTCATCCCGCGTCCGGTGATGATAATGGTGTCCAGCGGTTCACGCGGATCCAGTTCAGGCAGACGATAATCCGCCAGCAGATTCAGGCCGGACTGACCGTGGATCACCTGGTGCGGCTGCGTGGTGGCGATAATAATGCGGTAGCGGGGGTGCGCAAGCCCTTCCGGGTGCAGCCGGTTAGCCTGCATCAGAATGTCGGCGATACCGGCGGCTTCAAACAGCATGCCGCCGTCAGGGACGATAATTAAGATCTTCTTCATGTCCTGAAAAGTACCTTTATCACAGAATAAGTCAAGCCGAGCGTGGGCCTCTGTTTCTGGCAAAGCAAAGCGATTTAAGTTCTTTGTCATTTCAGACGTTATCCCCGATCGTCAGGGTAGTGTCTCTGGCGAAACGGCGTCTGAAGGAATGGGTAAACGAAGATCTCTCTATTTGCATCCGCAACAGCGCGATCGCATCCACCATCTTGCATCAGGATTTCTGTGGCGAAGCGAATTGCCCACATGGCTGCTGATCCTGACGATTTACGCTGGCTGGTTTACCACGCTGACGTTCTGGCAAACGCTCGGCCTGCTGCCCGCCACGCTGCTGCTTATCTGGTTTACCGCCTGGTACATGTCCCTGCAGCATGAGTTGATCCACGGGCATCCCACGCGTTTTGCCTGGCTTAACCAGCTGTTTGGCACGCTCCCGCTGGCGGTCTGGTATCCCTATGGCCTGTACCGGGATTCCCATCTGGCGCATCATCGTCACGACAGTCTGACCATCCCGGTGGATGACCCGGAGTCGTACTATTTTACAGAGGCGAGCTGGGCGCGCTTTTCCCCCTGGCAGAAGCGCATGATCCAGGCCCGCAATACCTTCTGCGGGCGGATAGTGCTGGCACCGCTGCTGGATATTTTGCAGACGCTGGGGATCGCCGTGGCGGCCTTTCGTCAGCGTCAACGGCGGGCGATGGCGATGTGGCTGGTTCACATTGTGCTTCTGGCGGCGCTTTTCACCTGGATGACGCATACCGGCTTTTCACCCGTCTGGTTTGTGCTGGCGGTAAGCTATCCGGCGCTGGCGCTGACCAAGGTCCGTTCCTTTTACGAACATCGCGCGGCGGACGATCCGCTGGCGCGTTCCGTCATTAACGAGGCTGGGCTATTCTGGCGGGTACTGTTTTTAAATCTCAACTACCATTCCATTCACCACGATTTACCGGGCGTTCCCTGGTATGGGTTACAGACGATCTACCACCAAAACCGCGAGGCGTACCGGCAGCGTAACCACGGTTTTGTAGTCAGGGGCTATGGCGAATGGCTACGCCAGTTCTCGACCCGGCCAGTGGCGGTCACCGTTCACCCCGGAAAACAAGAGGAAAGATATGAGTAACCTGCTGGCGTTTCCCATGTATGCCGTGGATCGCGCCGACACTCGCGCGCTCTGGCTGGCGGTACAACAACGTCTGGCCGACCGGGGCGTGTACGTTGAGCGTGTCCCCCGCTGGCCCGAATCGGACCTGCTGAACCACTGGCAGCAGCCGGCGCTGATTCTCAGCCAGACCTGCGGCTACCCGCTGGTCACGCAGCTCCCGGAGGTGCAGGTGGTGGGCTGTTTTCATTACACGGCAGCGGGATGCGAAGGGAGCCACTACCGCAGCTTTCTGGTGACGCGCTCGGAGGATCGGCCTCTTACGCTGGCGGATTTTCGCGGACGCCGGGCGGTCTGTAATTCTCCTGACTCGCAGTCCGGCTATCACGCGCTGCGAAAAAAAGTGGCACCGTGGGTGACCCGCGCCCCTTTCTTTTCGCAAACGTCATTCAGCGGCAGCCACCGTCAGTCGCTGATTGACGTCAAACGTGGGAAGGGTGATATCGCCGCTATCGACTGTGTCACCTGGGCACTCCTGCAGCGTCATGAGCCGGAAGCGTTGGCGGGTCTGACGGTGATTGACCAAACTCCGCTAACGCCGGGCCTGCCCTTAATCACGTCGCCTCATACACCTCCTGACACGCTTAACGCCATCCGCGATGCGCTTCACGCGCTGGTAACCGTCCCGGAGCACCAGGCGGTCTGTGATGCAGTGTTGATAAACAATTTCAGCGAAGCGGAAAGGAAAGTATATATGAAAGCATTCAGTTAACTAATGGGAATGCACTTTAAATTGCTATGAATCAATGAGTTAGAAGGTTTTGGGGGCCAAAGTAAAAACACTAAAAAAAGAGGCAATATTTGATTTCATTTTTCAATGATTGGTAAAATATTTTGTTACAAATATCAAAGTTATATTGTTTTGGCCAAGATGATGGCATACAATAATCTAGTCTTTAGCGTAAACGAGTTACAATGTCGGGTGTTTAGCCAGACTCTAATTTATTGAACGAGTTACACGTGCGATGTGTTCGCATCCCAAACTCGTTGCCTCGTTTGGGATGCGAACACATCGCAAACCTTAGTAAAGATTCTTAGTGCCCTAGTGAGGTCGAACTCTTACAGGCTCGGCCTCACTAGAGACTTTGAGGATAATTAATGGAATTGGTAGCACGATTAGCACATTTATTGAGCATTTCGGAGCAGGATACACTCCGTTTGATTCTCAATGCTCCATATAAATATCGAGTCTATACGATACCTAAACGTACGCATGGTCGCAGAGTGATTGCCCAGCCTACCAAGGTTGTTAAAAAGCTACAGAAAAATTTTTTAACTCTGTATAATTTTCCGGTTCATTCAAGATGCATGGCTTATCGTAATGGTATAAGTATTAAAGATAATGCTGAGAAACATTTAGATAACCCATATCTCCTTAAAATGGATCTTTCAGATTTTTTTAATTCACTGACACCAAAAATTTTTTGGAATACCTGGCGTGAATTCCAGCAGCTTCCGCTTCCTGATGCTTTAGAACAACGCTTGATAGAAAATATTATTTTTTGGAACAATAATTCCAAGTTAACTCTAAGTGTCGGTGCCCCAAGTTCTCCAGTAATTTCTAATTTTTGTTTGTATTTTTTTGATGAGAAAATAGAAAACTATTGTCTTAAAGAAAATATCGTATTCACACGCTATGCTGATGACTTAACATTCTCTACAAAAAAGAATGATATTTTGTTTATTTTGCCAAACATTGTCTCAAAGTATCTTAATGAGTTTTTTGAAGGTGCTCTCACTTTAAATAATAATAAAACTGTATTTTCATCTAAAGCACACAATAGACATGTTACTGGTATTACTATTACTAACGAAGGAAATGCTTCTATTGGAAGAGAACGCAAACGATATATAAAACATTTGCTTCATAAATATAAGTTAAATAGTTTAAATTATAATGATATTAATCATTTACGAGGCTTGCTGGCTTTTGCATTTTACATCGAACCGAACTTTGCTACCGCGCTAAGCAAAAAGTACACTCAAGATTTATTAGAGAAATTAAAAGAGGAGAAGGGATGAACGACGCGAACCTCAAAAAAAATCAAGAAAATAAGATAAGGGCACTAAAACGCAATGCTCTTAAGGGAAATATTTCTTCATTGTTTGAATTAATGGGGGGGTATGAAGCTGGCACTGATATTCCTATAGATTTGAAGCTATCAGATGAATATTTTAAAAAGTGTGTGGATGCTTTAGGTTTCGATTTAAATTCTGAAATTGAAGTTCCAAGGAATAAAATTAAACTTGATTCTCTTCTATTGGTTAATTTCAGAAAGTTCAGCAAAGTTGATATTAATTTCGATAACAAAGTCACTGTTTTTATTGGAGATAATGGGGCCGGTAAAACAACATTGTTGGATGCCATTGGTCGTACCTTCTCATATATTAACGCCAGGATAATTTCGAAAAACCGTAACGGAAGAGCTTTAGATGACTTTGATGTTAAAGTTGGGTGTAACGATAATGCAGAGGCAATAACTTCCATATCTCTTGGCCGGCATACAAAATATTCAGGTTCATTAGCTAGGGCTGCCAAAGGGATAGAAAATTCGAAAGTAAGTGATTTAGAAAGCTATACTCAATTATCAGCTTTATTTAGGGTAATTAATTTTAGGCTTTTGCAAGCAGTTAACTCCCCTATTAATATACCTTTATTTGCATACTATCCTGTTGAAAGGTCATTTATAAAATCAAACCAAACTTTTGATGTTGAAAGGTTTGATGCTGTAAGTATAGAGTCTCGTTTTGATTCGTTAGATAAATCGGCGATTGATGGATCATCAAATATTGAAGACTCGCTTAAATGGTTTATTTATAACGATAATCTAATCAACAATAATCATTTGTTGAACGAAAAGCGTATCATTGAGACGGAAATAAAGGCTTTAAGTTCAATTACTAATTTACCTACTGCCCTTTCAGAAGAGTTAACAAAAAGAATTGCAAGGTTGAAATATCTTGATGAGAATATTTCAGGTTCTACACATAGTTACTCAAAAAAAGTTATAAGATTTTTTAAAGATGCAATTATTAAATCTGTTCCAAGTGTGTCGGATATTTTTATTGATAGATCGTCGGGGCGCCTTGAAGTTAAAATTATTAATGACAACGAAACAATAAATATATTTCAAGCCTCCAAAGGGCAGCTTGTTTATCTTGCGTTGATAGCTGATCTTGCTAGACGGCTCATATCACTCAATCCAACGTTAAACAACCCTTTGAATGGTCAAGGTATTGTATTAATTGATGAGATTGAATTACATCTTCATCCTGAATGGCAACAAAATATAATTCGTAATCTTACGTCTACTTTTCCAAATGTACAATTTGTAGTTACAACGCATAGCCCACAAGTACTTTCAACTGTATCTAAGAAAAATATAAGAAAATTAAGCGAAAATATTCACGGTGAAGAAATTATAGCAATTCCTATGGCTGAAAGTTATGCTCGTTCTTCATCTGAAGTTTTAAGCACTGTCATGCATGTTGAGCCTATACCGAATTTTCCAGAAAGAAAGAAGCTTGAAAGATATCGAAAGATTGTTGAACAAGGTGACTTTAGATCTGAGGAAGCAACAAATCTTCTTCATGATCTGACATTAGCATTAGGTAGTGACCATGAGGAGTTAATTAGCCTTTCTATCGTTAGAAGAAGAAGAGAGAAACTCGAATGAGGCATATAACAAAAACTAATGGAGATTATTATCTTTCACAGAGAAATAAAAATAAACCTAAAACTTGCATTGAAGCTAGAAGTGCATGGAGTCGCTTTGGTCATAAGAATGCAACAGCTAAAATATGCTTAAAAGAACAATATGGTTTGTGTTGTTATAGTGAGATATGTTTGCAAGATCAATTTGATATTATTGATTCTGATGGCTTAGGCATTAATATTGATTATGGTTATCATATTGAACATATAGAACCGAAATCTAAAGTTCCGCTCAAGACTTTCGAGCATACAAATCTTGCTTTATCAGCAATAAATAGTGGTTATCTACGTGCCTTAGATAAGAAAGATGTTTTTGGTGGTCACTTCAAGATTAATCGTTATAGTGTTCAGGCTTTTATATCACCGTTGTTTGTAAATGCTCAAGATTATTTTCATTATGAAGCATCGGGCCGTATTGTACCTAAAGATAGCTTACCTAGTCGCCGAGAAAAAGCAAAGGCTCGATTTACAATATATCTTTTAAACCTTAATGCCCCTGTGCTTGTTAATTGGCGTAAAGTATGGCTCGGTATTTTAACAAAATTAATCGAAGAGAATGATTATGATGTTTTGAGAGAAATTGCTGATCTTGAATTGTCTCCTGTAAATGGTTCGCTTAGACCTTTTCATTCAGCGCAAAAACAATTCTTTGGAAAGCTTGGAGAAGATGTATGTAAAAAAAATAATCTTTGAAAAATTCCCGTCAACTTTTAAATGGAGAGGGTTAAAAGAGGCTGTCTTATTTATTGGTAACCATTGTGCTAGCTTATTAAATTAATGTGAATGCTAGTTTAAATGAATAAGCTGCTTAATTTTTATAGGCGAGGGGTTTAATTCAAAGGCATAGAGTGTGATCTTGGGTGAACAATTTCATCATTAACAATTCAGTATGGTAAAATTGATATTTTAAATTATTTTTTACGTATATTATAAGTGGGAAAGATTTGTTGGTTATTATAGCTCATATATAATTAATAATCTCAAGTATGCCTCTAAAATGGAATGGAAATAGCTACCGCACTAATTTTCTGATCGGCATTGGAAAGCGCTTTATTAGCTTTATTGAGAAGAGTTTCTCTATATGGTCAGTATTAGTTGAGATTATGTATAATGTAATTTAAGTAACTCTACCTCGAGTTGGGGGGCATTTATAATATTGTTGTAGAAATTAAATGTATTCGGAATTTTTATCATCATTATTTTCCGAATGAATTATCTCCTGCGCGTCGGTAAAACAGCGCAGCGCCAGGGAGGAGAGGGGTTTTTGCCTGCGCATTATCAGGCCGATGGGCGCCTCAATGTTCGCGTCGGCGATGGGGACAATCCTGAAATGGTTGTTTAGCGCCTCAAGCCCGTTGTTCAGCGGCATCACGGCGCAGCAAACGCCGCTCTGAACCGCCTGAATAATCTGGAACGTAGAGTCGCTCTCGAAAACGGATCTGGGTTCGATTCCGGCGGCGGCAAAGCTGGCCTCCATATGCGCCCGGTAATGCATCCCTTTTGTCAGGAACCCCAGCGGAAAATCCGTCAGGTCCTGCCAGGTCAGCGGCGTAGGGTCCAGCTGGAAATGACGAATATCATGCAGCAGGCCCATCTTCGTCTCAGGCAACTGAATAATGTCAAACAGACTGGTATCGATGCTGTTGAGATACCAAATACCCAGCTCCAGCTGGTTACGGCTGACGCCATCGGCAATGTGTGCAGAGGACATGGAATAGAGGCTGTAGGTCAGCTCCGGGTATTTTTGCGTCAACTGGCGGATAAAGATCATCGGATCGACGCTCGCCAGCGGAACCATCCCCAGGCGTAATTCACCCACCACCTGGCCTTTGCACAGCGCGGCTTCCGCCTGTAGTCCGTCGTGAGCGGCAAGCAGAGCACGCGCCCACGCCAGGATCCGTTCGCCCTCTGGCGTAAAACCCTCAAAGCGCTGCCCGCGCGCAATCAGCACCAGACCGAGCTCCTCTTCCAGGTTGCGGATGCGCATGGAGAGGGTCGGCTGGGTGATGTTGCACTGCGAGGCCGCTTTACCAAAATGGCGGGTCTCGTCGAGCGCAATTAAGTATTTTAACTGTTTAATATCCATGGATGACTCTTCGCGAACAGCCTTACAGCATGCGGATCTCTTTCGAGCGCAGGATGATGCGAACCGGAACGGATTTGTAAGACGGTGTACCGCTGTCCTTATCCAGATAATCGAGCGGCACCAGCACGTTGGCCTCCGGGTAATAAGCCCCGACTGAACCCCGCGCGATGTTGTATGCCACTACGGTAATGTCTTCCAGGCGCTGAACGCTGCCGGGCAGGGCGGTTTCGATATCCACGCGGTCGCCGTGTTCCAGCCCTGACAGGGCCATATCCTCTTCGTTCATAAACAGCACGTCGCGGCGGCCAAACACGCCACGATAGCGGTCGTCCAGAGCATAAATGGTGGTGTTGTACTGATCGTGGCTGCGCAGCGTAATCAGACGCAGAACATGCTCGCCTTCGCCGCTGGCGTTCTCGTGTACGCCGTCGAATACGGAGAACATCGCTTTTCCCGTCGCCGTTGGCCAGACGCGTTTCGTTGGGGGAAGCGGCATACGGAAGCCGCCCGGAATACGGATCCGCGCATTGTAGTCCTCAAAGCCCGGGATGGTCTGCTCGATCAGATCGCGGATACGGTCGTAATCTTCAACCAGCGTCATCCAGTCCACGCGAGTCTCCTGCAGGGTGGCTTTCGCCATGCCGGCGACGATGGCGGGTTCTGAACGGAGTAACGGTGAGGCGGGTTTCAGCTTGCCGGAGGAGGCGTGCACCATCGACATGGAGTCTTCGACGGTGATGGACTGACGACCGGTGGCCTGAACATCCAGCTCGGTACGGCCAAGGCACGGGAAAATAAACGTCTCTTTACCCACCAGAAGATGGGTACGGTTTAGCTTAGTGCCAACGTGAACACTCAAATCAAGGTTACCCATTGCCGGGAAGCCGTTCTCGTGATCGGGCATCGCGACGGCAAAGTTACCGCCGAGGCAGATAAGCGCTTTCGCCCGACCGTCGATCATGGCCTGGGTCGCCTGCACCGCATCATGCCCATGGTGAGAAGGCGGCTCAAAGCCAAACACCTCTTTCAGACGGTTCAGGAAGGCCGGGGTGGGCTTCTCGCTAATCCCGACGGTACGGTTCCCCTGAACGTTAGAGTGGCCGCGAAGAGGGCATATTCCCGCACCGGGCTTGCCGATATTTCCGCGCAGAAGCAGCACATCAGCGATCAGCCGGACATTTGCCGTGCCTTTATTGTGCTGGGTAATCCCCATCCCGTAGGTAATGATGGTGGCGTTGGATTTCGCATAGGCCTCGGCCACCTTTTTGAGCGCAGCCTGGCTGAGCCCGGACTCGCGCTCAATGTCATCCCAGCGCGTCTGCGCGATGTCGGCGGCAAAGTCATCAAAGCCCTGGGTGTGTTCTGCGATAAACGTGTGGTCGAGCACGTTACCGCGTTCGGCCTCCATTTCCAGCAGGTGTTTGGCCATACCTTTCAGCGCGGCGGCATCGCCTCCGGCCTTCACCTGGAAGTAGGTCGAGGCGATGTCCGTTGAGCTATAGGTTGCCATTTCAATGATGCTTTGCGGGTCAGCAAAACGTTCCAGGGCGCGCTCGCGTAACGGGTTAAAGACGATAATCGGCACGTTGCGTCGCGCCAGCTCATGAAGCGTACCCATCATCCGCGGATGGTTCGTGCCGGGGTTATGGCCGATGGAGATCACCAGCTCGGTGTTATCGAAGTCGTCCAGTGAGACGGTGCCTTTCCCGATCCCGATGGAGCGGGGTAGACCGACGCTGGTGGCCTCGTGACACATATTCGAGCAGTCGGGGAAGTTATTGGTGCCGTATTCGCGTGCAAACAGCTGGAAAAGATACGCCGCTTCATTAGAGGCTCGCCCGGAGGTATAGAACTCGACCTGGTCCGGTTCAAGCTCGCGCAACACCTCGCCGATACGTTGAAACGCCTCGTCCCACTCAACCGGCTTGAACGTGTCGCTTGCCCGGTCATAGCGCAGAGGATGCGTCAGACGACCATACCCTTCCAGCTCAAAGTCAGATTTAGCCAGCAGAGAAGAGACGGTGTTTTCCGCCAGGAACGCGGGGGTAACGCGTTTGCTGGTGGCTTCCCAGGTTACCGCTTTGGCGCCGTTCTCACAAAACTGGAAGGTCGATTTGTGTTCTTTATCGGGCCACGCGCAGCCCGGGCAGTCAAAACCATCAGGCTGGTTGGTGCGCAGCAGCGTGGCGGGGGCATCAAAGGTATCCATCTGGGTTCGTACCGCAATGGCTGTCGCTTTTAGCGCACCCCAGCCGCCGGCAGGGCCATCATAGTGTCTGATACCGGGAACTGAGCGTCTTTTCTTGTTCATACCTACTCCTGACTTGTTCGGTCATACCGCGCCTGCGCCCGTCAATCCACTGCAAAGGGCAATAAGTTCAAGCAATGAGGGTTGGGTGGGGAAGTGCACGCGACGCAACATAATTGCTTATCTTAAATGCTATTTATTACAGCGGCTTACTTGACAGGCGGCTTAAATATTTAATGAAATTATAACGTTTTTTTATCATTTTAATAATAAATTATATCTATCATCCAGTAGGTGGGGTAGATAGCGGTGGGCGAGGAAGGATGTAGCACCGATAAAATTTCGAATGAAGGCTCAGGTCGATCAGAAACAGAAATGCCACGGCTGGCAGGGGGTATAGCACCTTCAGGATTAAAATAGGGACCTGAAAGTTTATTCTGGCTTAATGATTGATGGATGGGTTTTATGTCTTATGCGGTAATTATTACAGCGTGAAATATAAAGTTATTTTGAGCCGTAAAATTAACGCCCGCGTCATAAGTGAAATAGGCGTCCTGCGAGTGGGCAGTACGGGTTATATTAAAGATACCCTGTTAGTGCAACAAATAATTCATCGTCGACATATTCTTCTGACATCACCAATTCGAGAGTTCTACTAATTATGGTAGTGGCGATAATAGCCTTATTGCGTTAATGAAAGTTGTTCTCTTTTGTGTTTTTTGTTTTTTATAACAACGATTTACATCTGTGTGCGGAGTGAAAATAAGTGAAGTTAGGCCATGTCGGGTTTTTTTATCAGATAAATCCTATAATGTTTCGACTGCTTCATTAACCGCCACTTACGTAGCGGTAAATATTGAATTGATGCGAAGCTCATGTAAACTTGTTTACCGTTTGTCAAAATATGTCAGGAAGACGCTGGGCCTTATTCTGAAAGGTTCGTGCGGTAGCTATGCCCTCAAAATAGTAACACCCCGAAATTATCCTGACTATTTTAACAATAGCACCTAAGTCAAATTTCATCCCCTTATCTCCATTATCGAAATATCGCTACGGAAAAGCATATGAAAATGCGCGTACTGTTTTCACTTCTGTTTGTCATGGCGGTGGCGGGCTGTAAAGCGCCACAGAAACCTGCAATCAACGACGACACGATCGTGACCAGTCAGGTCAACGGTGTCACCTTAACGCACCGTCACGCCGTGTTGCCGCCGACGGAATTCACTCCGCTCAACGAGCCTTATCGTGCCATGTATCCGGCTTCCCTGATGAGCCGTCCTGACTTTGGCGGAAAGGTTATCCGTACGCTGGAAACCGGAAAAACCTACGTGGTGCTGGGTCAGGTTGAACACTACTGGATGGCGCTTGCCGATGAGGGTAATGACCAGCTGATTGGTTACGTCCCGATGCGTGCAGTTATCAAAGCCGACCAGTATGAAGCGACCGTCCGTAAACAGGCCATTCGTCCTAAGGCGCGTAAAAAAGCGACCTGCGTTGATGTCGATGGCAACAGCAAAGCCTGCAAAGACAGCGCTAACGGTACCTGGATACTGAACTAAACGGCTTTCGTGGGCGTATTTTTATGAATAATAAAAATTTTCATAAGCTGTGGTTGGTCTTTTACGCGGCGGTTTTCGCCCTTGTGAGTGGTTGTACGTCGTCTTCACACAGCGACCCCTCCCGCTACAATCTGCAGTTTCAGGCTCATCCACAAATCAATGATTCTGCGCCGCTTAAAGTCCGTGTGCTGTTGTTGAAATCCGATGCGGATTTCATGTCCAGCGACTTCTATTCCCTGCAGAACAACGCGTCAGCAACCCTTGGCGCGAATCTGCTGAACAGCGATGTGTTCTTCCTGATGCCGGGACAGCTGTCGAAAACCCTCAGCGGTCAGAGCGATCCCGAGGCTCGCTACATCGGCGTGATGGCGGAATATCAGAAGCTGGATGGTAAAAAATGGCGCGTGTCTCTCCCTCTGCCTGTGCCAGGCGAAAATCATATCTACCAGTTCTGGAAATGGTCCGCGGATGAACTCCAGGCCAACGTTTTTCTCGACGTAAATGGCATTCGGGTCATCAGCCAGTAACGCGCTTCACAACAGGAAACACATCATCATGACGAAAGCAGAAAAGGTCGTCTGGACCGAAGGCATGTTCCTGCGTCCACACCATTTTCAGCGGACTGAAAGTTATCTGCTCAACCACGTTCGTGAATGGGGTGCGTTGCAGCGTTCCTATCTTTGGGGCTTTCTTGATGTTGAACTCGACGAAGCGATGCTTCGTCAGGGATGCATTGCCCTGAGCTACTGCAGTGGGCTTCTGCCAGACGGGACCTTCTTCCAGGTGCGCAACGGACGCAATGGTCCTGTGCCGCTTAAAATCCCTGACAATCTCACCAACGAAAAGGTGGTGCTCGCGCTGCCGGTACGTCGTGGCGAGCGGGAAGAGGTGATCTTCAGCGAAGAGCCGGCCTCGCTGGCGCGCTTCATCGCGTTCGAGCAAGAGGTCGAAGACGACAACGCCATGTCGGTGGGGGATGCCACCGTACAGTTTGGCCGCCTGCGCCTGACGCTGATGCTGGAAAAGGATCTCACGGCAGAATGGACCGCCATCGGCGTGGCGTTTGTCACTGAAAAACGCCACGACAACCACGTCCGGCTCGATAACAGCTACATCCCGCCGATGCTGAACGCCAATAACAGTCCGCAGATCTACAGCATGATTAACGATCTGCACGGCTTACTGGTGCAGCGCAGCCAGCAGATCGGCGGCCGTCTGCGCCAGCCTGGCCGTTTTAACACCTCGGAACTGATTGAATTTACGTTACTGTCGCTGGTGAACCGTCATCTTGGCGAGGTTTCGCATTTAAAAACGCTGCCGCTGCTGCACCCGGAAACCCTCTGGCGCAGCTGGCTGCCGTTTGCGTCCGAGCTTGCCACCTGGACCCCACAACGGACCACGGAGAGCGTGCTGCCGGTCTACGATCACGACGATCTGGCGAACTGCTTCAGTAAGCTGATGCTGATGCTGCGTCAGGGGCTGTCGCTGGTGATGGAAGACCACGCTATTCAGCTGCCGCTTAACGAGCGCTCGCATGGTCTTAACATTGCCACCGTTCCTGAAACCAGCATGGTACGCGAGTTTGGCTTCGTGCTGGCCGTCAAAGCGAATGTGCCCGGCGAACACCTGCAAACCCATTTCCCTGCGCAGATGAAAATCGCGCCGGTGTCGAAAATCCGCGATCTGGTCCAGCTTCAACTGCCGGGCATTATGCTGCGCGCCATGCCGGTCGCGCCGCCGCAGATCCCGTGGCATGCAGGCTACAGCTATTTCGAGCTGGAGAAGGGCAGCGAGCTGTGGCACGAGATGGATAAGTCCGGCGCCTTCGCCCTGCACCTGGCAGGGGAGTTCCCGGGGCTGGATATGGAGTTTTGGGCCATCCGTAGCCCGACAGAATAATAAAGCGAGCGCTTAATATGCAGGAACGACAGGATACCGGCAGTGATGCCGCGTTTAACGGAGCCAGTAGCAACAATCAGCTGGTGGCGGCCGCTAATCCGCTGCTCAATGCGATTCCGCAGATCCGTCATTCGGTTTCACATGACGATCAGGTGGCGTTACGCCAGCGCCTGATCGATGAGATTCGCCGTTTTGAAGTCCGCTGTCAGCAGGCGGGGCTACCCTACGAAGTGATCGTCGGGGCGCGTTACTGCCTTTGCACGGCGCTGGATGAGGCCGCTGCGCTTACCCCCTGGGGCAGCAGCGGCGTCTGGTCAAGCAATGGCCTGCTGGTGACGTTTCATAACGAAACCTGGGGCGGCGAGAAGTTTTTCCAGCTGCTGGCGCGTCTGTCGCAGAACCCGCGCGAACATATCCTGCTGCTGGAGATGATCAACTACTGCCTGCTGCTCGGTTTCGAAGGGCGTTACCGTGTGCTGGACAATGGTCGCACCCAGCTTGAGACCATCAAGCAGCGGCTGTGGCAGATGATCCGCGGCGTGCGGGGCAGCTATCCGCCACCGCTCTCTCCCCACCCGGAAGATCGCCCGGTGCTGCGTAAGCTGTGGCGGCCGATGGTTCCCCTGTGGGCCTGCGTGGCGCTGGCCGGGTTTATCGCCTGCCTGTTTTATATCGTCCTTAACTGGCGTCTTGGCGATAACACCAGTCCGGTCCTGGCGAAGATTTATCAATCCCAACTGCCGGAAACCACCATCCAGCAACCGGCCCGTCAGTTGCCCGCAGTGCTAAACCTGCGCGGCTTCCTGAAGCCTGAAATCGAGGCAGGTCTGGTCGCGGTAAAAGATGAAGCGGATCGCAGCGTCGTTATCCTGAAAGGAGACGGGCTGTTTGCCTCCGCCTCGACGGTGGTGCGTGACCGTTATGAACCGGTTATTAACCGCATAGCGCAGGCGATGAACAACGTCAGCGGCAAAATTCTGGTGGTGGGATACAGCGACAACGTTCCAATCCGCAGCGCGCGCTTCGCTTCCAACTATGAGCTTTCTCTGGAACGCGCCCGCTCGGTACAGAAAATGCTGCAAGGAAGCCTCTCTCAGCCAGACCGCGTGAAAGCGGAAGGGCGGGGTGAGATTAACCCGGTAGCACCGAACACGACGCCGGAAAACCGCGCCCGTAACCGCCGTGTGGAAATTACTCTGCTGGTGTCGCCTGAAAATACTCAGGCTGAGCTGAACGGATTGCCGCAAGGAAACTAAGGATGCTGACTACACTTCTTTCCATTCTGACCAACCGCATTCTGTGGAGCTTCCTGGGCGTAACCGCGCTTGCGGCGGTGATCTGGATGATTGGTCCGCTGTTGTCCATTGTGGATACCCGACCCCTGGAATCTGAACAGAACCGCATTATCAGTATTGCTGTGGTCTATCTGCTCTGGGCGCAGGGACACATTCTGCCGCGTCTCTATAACGCCTGGCTGAACCGCAAGCTGATGGATAAGCTCAACGAGAACACCACCAGCCCGGAAGCGGCGGATCCGCAGAAACGCCTGAACAGCGAGGAGCAAATCCTTGCCAGCCGTTTCGATGAAGCCGCGCAGATGCTCAAAAAAGCGCACTTCAGCAAAGCAGGACAGGGCGCCCAGTGGACGCAACGCTTCAGCACGCAATACCTGTATCAACTGCCGTGGTACGTCATTATTGGCGCACCGGGCTCCGGTAAAACCACGGCGCTGGTTAACTCCGGACTGCAATTCCCGCTGGCTGACCGTTTCGGTAAGACCGCGCTGCGCGGTATCGGCGGTACGCGCAACTGCGACTGGTGGTTCACCAACGAGGCTGTGCTGCTCGACACGGCGGGCCGATATACCACGCAAGAAAGCGAGCAGGTGCAGGACGCCGGTGAATGGCTGCAGTTCATGGGGTTACTGCGTAAGTACCGTCGTCGTCAGCCGATCAACGGCGTCATTGTCACCATCAGCATCTCTGATCTGCTCACCCAGTCTGCGGAGGCGTCACGCCAGCAGGCGGTGAATCTGCGCCAGCGTCTTTCTGAGCTGCACGAGCAGCTGGGTATCCGCTTCCCGGTTTACGTGATGGTCACCAAAGCTGACCTGCTCAAAGGCTTCCGTGCGTGGTTTGCCGACTACGACAAAGCGCAGCGGGACCAGATTTGGGGCTTTACGCTGCCGTGGGAGCAGACTAAACACGCCGATTACGACCTGATGGGCAACTTCCAGCAAGAGTTCTCGCTCTTGCAGCAGCGCCTCGATGCCGGGCTGCCGGAAACCATGCTGAAAGAGCATGACGCGAAAACCCGTGCCGAAGCGTATCTCTTCCCGCAGGAGTTCGCCGCATTGCGTCCCCTGCTGGCGGATTACCTGAGCACGGTCTTCGCCCGCTCCAATTTTGAAACCGAGTTCTCTCCGCGTGGGATCTACTTTGCCAGCGGCACCCAGGAAGGGATGCCGTTTGACCGCGTAATGGGCGAATTGAACCGTGCGCTCTCTCTGCCGGAAGGGGGAGAAAGTGATAACTGGGATTCGGTAAGTAAAGACGCGCCGATCCCTGGGGCGAAAGGCCAAAGCTTCTTCATCAAGAACCTGCTGCAAAACGTCATTTTCCAGGAAGCCGGCATTGCCGGAGAAAACCGCTGGTGGGAACTGCGTAACCGGGCGGTGATATGGTCCGGCTATGCGGCGCTGCTGGCCCTGCTGGTGATACTCGGCGGACTGTGGCTGACCAGCTATGCCAAAAATAAGGCCTATCTGGAAGAGGTGGATGCGAAGGTGCCGCTGCTGGATCAGCAGAGCAAAGCCTTACAGAACCAGCCGCAGCGCGATCTGTTCGATCTGCTGCCGCTGATGAATGGTCTGGTTGATCTGCCAAAAAGCGATGCGTTTGATGTAAACGATCCGCCGGTTTCCCGTCGCATGGGGCTCTACCGCGGAGATGACGTCAGCGATGCCTCTCAGTCTCTGTACCAGAAAGCGCTGGATCAGCTGCTGTTGCCAGCGGTCGCCATGCACATCACCACCTGGCTTCGCAACGATAATGGCAGCGACGTGGAGTACAGCTATGAAGCGCTGAAAGCCTATCAGATGCTTTACCAGCCGAAGCACTACGACGGCAAATTCCTGCATTCATGGGTGATGCTCAATCTGCAGCGTAACCTGCCGCAGAACGTGACGAAAGCGCAGCTGCAACAGCTTGAATGGCACCTGACGCAGCTGCTGGAGCCGAAAATTCAGGCTTCGCCGTACGCGCAGGACGCGTCCCTGGTGGCGCGTGAACGCGCGCTGATCAATCAGCAGCCGTTATCCACTCGCGTGTATGGTCGTCTTAAGCGTCTGCTGGAGCATGATGAAAACCTTAAGCCGGTCTCCCTTTCCGACCTGGGCGGACCGCAGAGCGAGCTGGTGTTTTCACGCAAAAGCGGCAAGTCGGTAAGCGACGGCGTGCCGGGTCTTTATACGCCAGACGGTTACTGGAAAAGCTTTAACAGCCAGATCGACAGCGTGACCACCGCACTGCATGAAGACGACGCCTGGGTGTTGGGCGCCGCGACGGCGCAGGAGGATAAACAGCAGATCGACAACGCCGTGCGTCAACTCTACATGCGCGACTTTATCGCTACCTGGGATCGCTTTCTCGCCGACATTCAGCTTAACAACAGCGCCGATCTTTCCCAGCGCATCAACACAGCGCGTTTGCTCTCAGGCGCAAACTCACCCCTGCGCCGTCTGGTGCAGAACCTGAGCCAGGTGCTGACGCTGTCGCGCGATACGCCAGCCCCGGAAGACGCCGGTAAAGCGCAGGCGCAGAGCAACCGTGCCACCCGCACGCTGGAAGCGCTGTTCAGCAATAATGAGACTGCCCCGACGCAGGCCGCTGCCGTTACCCAGGCCCCGGAACAGCTGGTGACGGACCACTACGCCCCGATGATTGAGCTGGCTCAGCCGCTGGAGAAGGGGGGCAAGACCATCGTCTTTGATGATTTTCTTAAGCAGGTGGATGAGCTTTATCGTTACCTGACCGCCGTACAGGATGCCGCCAACAGCGGCATGCCAGCGCCGGGCGGCGAGGCGATCAGCCGTCTGCAGGCCAGCGCCGGTCGTCTGCCGGGGGGGCTGCAGACCATGTTCAGCAATATGGCGGTGGGTGCCAGCAGCGATACCCAGCGCCGCGATCTGGAGAACGTGCGTAAGCGGATTAACGTCGAAGTGGGCGGGTTCTGCCGCCAGGCCATTGCCGGGCGTTATCCGCTGGTGCGTAGCGCCAGCACGGAAGTCACCCCAGACGACCTCGCCCGCATGTTTGCGCCTGGTACCGGGCTAATGGACACCTTCTTTCGCGACAACCTGACCAATAAAGTCGATACCACCCAGGCAAACTGGCGCTTTATGCCGGGCATCGACGGTAAAACGCTGCCGGGAAGTGAAGGGCTGCTGAGACCGTTCCAGCAGGCCCAGTCGATTCGCGACGCTTTCTTTGCGAATGGTGCCACCACGCCGTCTTTCAAGGTCACGGTACGCACCGTGCGAATGGATAACACCATCCTGAACCTGACGCTGGACGTTGACGGCCAGCTGCTGCGCTACAGCCACGGTCCGCAAGCCGTTCAAATCATGAACTGGCCGGGGCCGGGCGGCACCAACCAGGTCCGCATGCAGCTGGGGCTGGCTAACGGCAGCACGGCGACGCTGGTGACCAACGGCGCCTGGGCACTCAACCGCTTTTTCGACAAAGCGAGCACCAGCCCGGGCGCCGGTAGCCTGAGCCGTCAGGCCACCTTCAACGTCGACGGACATCAGGTCACGCTGGAGTTTGCGCCAAACAGCATTCGCAATCCGTTCCAGCTACCCCGTTTCTCATGCCCATAACCGCAAGGACAGCCGTATGACGAATACCCCTGCGATGAACCGTTACAGCTGGTATGGCAAATTACCCAGCGCCGGAGATTTCCTGCAGCGCCGCTTTCCTGACACCTTACAGCGCCAGTGGTCGCACTGGTTCCAGGTTGGCCTGCTTGCCTGGCAGCAGGAAGAGCAGCGTAGCGGAGAACGCCCGTTCACCAAAGCGCCGGTGTGGAATTTTGTTGTCCCCCCAATGCTGGGCAGCCAGATGATCCAGATGGGCTGCCTGCTGCCCGGTCGGGACAGCGTTGGCCGACAATACCCGGTGTGCATCCAGCTGAGCTTCGCCCCGTCAGAGTGGTCGACCAGCCTGCTCAGCCAGGCGGAAAGCTGGTATCAGCAGATAGGTCGTCTGGGACTGCACGCGGTGCGCAACAGTTTTTCCGCCTCGCAGCTGGATGAGATGCTGATGTCCATTCCGGCTCCGCAGCCCGTCGAGCCGCAAAAGCGTTCCGACATCCTTGACGTGATTGGCTATGACGAGGACGGTCAGAGCACGCTGGGCTGGCCGCAGGCGGCAGAGTGTTTTGACCCGCTGCGTCAGACCAGCTACTGGTGGACCAACCGCTGCGACGGTTACCCGCTGTACACCCATGTCCACAGCGGCAACTTTACCGGGCAGCTTTTCACCCTGCTGTTCGACCCGGCAGGGGGCGCCCGCCCGGGACGTCACGGTCTTTATCCGCCCATGTTTGAATAAGCAGGGATCTCATGAATATCGAAGAATTTCTCGCGCCCATAAGCCCGGATAAACCCTGTGGCGACAATCTGGAATACGACGCTGACTTCCAGGTGATGAACCAGGCAAGCCAGGGGAAAGCGGAACAGCAGTTTGGCGACACCATTATCCCGGCAGAGCCTGCTGACTGGAACACGGTAGAAAAATATGCCACCAGCCTGCTGGCGCGCACGAAAGATTTGCGCGTGATGCTGGCGCTAACCCATGCGTGGACACGCCGCCGCGGGCTGGCAGGCTACGCAGACGGGCTGCTGCTGGTGCAGGAGGCGCTCGCGCGCTACTGGGAGCCGCTCTATCCGCTTCTGGAGGAGTATGGCGAAACCGACCCGTTCTATCGGATTAATGCCCTGGCGGGGCTGAGCGATAAATCTGAACTCACCATTGCGGTACGCAACGCCTCGCTGCTGCGTTCAAACGGCGATGAAATTTCGCTGCGGGACGCCCAGGCACTGCTGGACGGCAGTAAAACTGAATGCCCGGACTATCCGGGGGGCCGTCCAAGATTGATTGACGAACTGGCCCGCGGCGACCAGCCAGGGACTGCCGCGGTAATCGTGATTAACGAGCGGTTGCTGGCCATCCGCGCGCTGCTTACCGGGTATCTCGGTGAAAGCGGTGTACCCGAGATGGAACAACTGCTGAAGACCACAGGACTGGTCGCCAGTGCCTGTCAGGTGACCGACATCAGCAAGCTGTTGCCGGGCCGCGAGGCGCAGGCTGAACCGCAAGCCGATCATCAACCTGCGGCAACGCAACCCGTTCAGCCGGTTACCGACTGGCGCAGCGTGCAGGTCACCAGCCGTGCCGATGCGCAGCTGATGCTGGAAAAAGCAAAACAGTATTTTGCGCAGTACGAACCGAGCCACCCCGCACCGCTAATGATTGAACGGGTGCAGCGGCTGTCAGAACTTAACTTTATGGACATTATTCGCGACCTGGCGCCAGACGGCGTTAACCAACTGGAAAATATCTTTGGACGCCGCGAATAACGCGTCCAGGCATTATGACGACAGGCATGGAGCCTGCCGTTTCACCTTCACCGCGCATCTTTGATGGAGAACATCATGGCAATGAGTAACAGTGGGCAGAAATTCATCGCACGTAACCGTGCCCCCCGCGTGCAGATCGAGTACGACGTAGAGATCTACGGTGCAGAACGTAAGATTCAGCTGCCGTTTGTGATGGGCGTCATGGCCGATCTGGTCGGTAAACCGGTGGAAAACCTGCCGGCGGTCGACGATCGCAAATTCCTTGAAATCGACATCGACAACTTTGACGAACGCATGAAGGCGCTGAAGCCGCGCGTGGCGTTTCAGGTGGATAATACCCTGACCGGCGAAGGTAAGCTCAACGTCGATCTGACCTTCGACAGCATGGATGACTTCCTGCCGGACGCGGTGGCCCGCAAGGTGGAGCCGCTGAACAAGCTGCTGGAAGCTCGTACTCAGCTCTCCAACCTGCTGACCTACATGGACGGCAAAAACGGCGCGGAAGAGCTGATCGCAAAAATTCTGCAGGATCCGACGCTGCTCAAATCTCTGAGCCAGTTGCCGAAAAATGACGACAGTGCGAAAGGTAGCGAGGAATAATCAATGAGCAACCAGACTCAACAACACGAGCAGCAGGCGGGTCAGGCCTTCAGCCAGGATGAATTCAGCGCGCTGCTGAACAAAGAGTTCCGCCCGAAAACCGATCAGGCGCGTTCTGCCGTGGAAAGCGCGGTCAAGACCCTGGCACAGCAGGCGCTGGAGAATACCGTTACCTTCTCTAACGATACCTATCGCACCATCCAGAACCTGATTGCCGGTATCGACGAACAGCTCTCTCAGCAGGTGAACCAGATCATTCACCACGAAGAGTTTCAGAAGCTGGAGAGCGCCTGGCGCGGTCTGAGCTACCTGGTGAACAACACCGAAACTGACGAGATGCTGAAGATCCGCTTTATGAGCATCTCCAAGCAGGAGCTGGGCCGTACCCTGAAGCGCTTCAAGGGCGTGGGCTGGGACCAGAGCCCGATCTTCAAGAAAATCTACGAGCAGGAGTACGGTCAGTTTGGCGGCGAGCCGTTTGGCTGCATCGTGGGCGACTACTACTTCGACCACAGCCCGCAGGACGTTGAGCTGCTGGGCGAAATGGCGCGCATCGGCTCTGCGGCACACTGTCCGTTCATCACCGGTACCGCACCGGGCGTGATGCAGATGGAGTCCTGGCAGGAGCTGGCTAACCCGCGCGACCTGACCAAAATCTTCCAGAATACCGAATACGCGGCCTGGCGTTCACTGCGTGAATCTGAAGATGCCCGCTACCTGGGGCTGGTGATGCCGCGCTTCCTGTCGCGCCTGCCGTATGGCATCCGCACTAACCCGGTCGACAGCTTTGATTTTGAAGAGCAGACCGACGGCGCAAACCACAACAGCTATTCGTGGGCGAACGCCGCCTATGCGATGGCGGCCAACATCAACCGCTCCTTCAAAGAGTACGGCTGGTGCACCTCGATTCGCGGCGTGGAGTCCGGTGGGGCAGTCGAAAACCTGCCGTGCCACACTTTCCCAAGCGATGACGGCGGCGTGGACATGAAATGCCCGACCGAGATCGCCATCAGCGACCGCCGCGAAGCCGAGCTGGCGAAAAACGGCTTCATGCCGCTGGTTCACCGGAAAAACTCCGACTTTGCTGCCTTCATTGGCGCGCAATCTCTGCAAAAACCGGCCGAGTACCACGATCCGGATGCCACCGCGAATGCGCGTCTGGCCTCTCGTCTGCCGTACCTGTTCGCCTGCTGCCGCTTTGCCCACTATCTGAAGTGCATCGTGCGCGACAAAATCGGCTCCTTCCGCGAGCGCGAAGAGATGGAACGCTGGCTGAACGACTGGGTAATGAACTACGTGGACGGTGACCCGGCGAACTCCTCTCAGGAAACCAAGTCCCGTAAACCGCTGGCGGCTGCGGAAGTGCAGGTGCAGGAGATTGAAGACAACCCGGGTTACTACGCCGCGAAGTTCTTCCTGCGTCCACACTACCAGCTGGAAGGCCTGACCGTTTCCCTGCGTCTGGTTTCTAAACTGCCGTCGCTGAAGACGAAAGACGCGTGATGATGATTGCCGCCGGGAGGCCATGCCCGGCGTTTGCTTTATAGCATGGAAATTTGAGAGGAAATATGACCGCGAGACCTTCGTTTGTTGCTGCCTGGGCGGCGGCAACACGTATTTACGATGCAAATGATTCTATCGGCAAAGTTAAGCAAGTTATCGGCGGCAAGGTTAAGCACAACTTCGAAATACCGCAAGATCAGGGCGGGTGGTCAAATAGTTGTGCCGTACGCATGAGTTATGTTCTTAACTATACCGGACATCCCGTTCCGCGTATTGCAAATCTCACGGTATCCGGTGCTGATAATAAATGGTACTTCTACCGCGTAAAGGATGTCATTGCCTGGTTGACGCGTCAGTGGGGAAAACCTGACATGGTCGTGAGTTATCCTTCCTTACCCGTTCAGCAATTAGCCAACAAAAAGGGCGTAATTCTGTTTGAGGTACAGGGCTGGAGTGACGCCGCAGGTCATGCCACATTCTGGAATGGTTTAACCTGTTCAGATCACTGTTATTTCAATGCACCGGAGACGAATTACACGACGACCAAAGCCAATTTTTGGGAGTTGCCATGAAAAAAATAATTGCCAGTCTACTGTTGCTCACCAGTTCCGCCTCTGTTTATGCAACTGACGATCCGGTGTTCTTTGTCAAAAAAATGCCTTATAAGCAAGTTATTAAAGACGTTGTTTTTTCTCGCTGCCTGGCACAAGTTTCAGATGATAAAAGCCAGTTTTCTCTGGATGCTGCCCGAAGCAGTAATGCATTACTGGAATGGGTACCTTTCGATATTGAAAATGGCAATGACAAAATTAATGCCCTTATTAATAAATATAAAGGCGCAACTAATGCCTTTCATTCTGAGATAAAACCCGATGTCAAAGGCGTAACGTTAAACTGTCTACGTCTTTATCATAGCGACGAACTTAATAAACTTGCACCTCAATTAATTATCGGCAATCCTGACCGCACCTGGCTTCAGGATAACCCGCAGTAGTAAAGACTTCACATTCTTTCCATTTATTCAGGGGGAATGTAAGACTGTCAAATGACACGGGTCATTTGATATGAGGCAGAGGTAAAATATGGACGGTTTTATTCAGCCCCATGCTTTCCTGTTTGCCATATAAGTGCTTTTTCGAAAGCAATATTGTTCATCCACGAAGAGTAGATATTATGGCTATTGATATGTTTCTGAAGGTCGAGGGTGTTACGGGCGAATCTAAAGATTCTAACCACACCGGCTGGACTGATATTACCTCCTTCTCCTGGGGCGCTTCCCAGCCGGGTAATATGAGCGTTGGCGGTGGCGGCGGTGCCGGTAAAGTAAACTTTAACGATCTGCACGTTAACGCTCTGATCGACAAATCCACCACTGCAATCCTGAAACACTGCGCCAGCGGTAAACACCTGACCAAAGTTGAACTGTCCGTCTGTAAAGCCGGTGGTCAGCAGGTGGAATATACCCGCATCACGCTGGAAGATGTGCTGGTGACTTCTGTTCAGTACACCGGTGCAGACAACGGCGATACCGTTGGTGTGACCTACGCGTTCCAGGCTGCGAAAGTGAAACAGCAGTACTGGGAGCAGACCACTGCCGGTGGTAAAGGTGCTGAAAGCAGCGCTGGCTGGAACATCAAAGAAAACAAAGAAGCGTAATTGCGCATGTGGCCGGGGAGTTTTCCCCGGCCATTATGATTGGTTCACTATTCGGCGTGTTTTTGCGATGGAAAGAGCGTTAACGGTTATACCCATTGTATTATCATGTAGCGCCTGCATATCCCACCCTGCTCAGTTTCAAAGTTTAACTGTTAAGGTGGAAAAAAATGTACCCTGTTTTGGGATTTCGAATGACATGAGGCTAAGTGAGCCTGTGTTAGTTTACGAACCTTCTATATCTCGACGTGTAGGTAACAAATGGGAAATTGCTTTCTCTCCAGGAACATTTCCTTCCACCCACATTTTAAACTCTGAAGAGTGTCTTCGCTGGGATAAAGTGGACTGGCAGTCAGGGGAATATGATGTGGTATTGAAGGCGAGAACTCATAATACGGAACTTCGCTATGCGGCTCGCTTTATTCTCAGTGTAAATGCCAAAGGTGAGTTATCGCTAGCCAAAACAGAGTAGTAGAGTTTTTAAACGTTGCCGTTTTTTAAGAAAACATCAACGTTTGGATGCTGGTTCAACTCCATTTTTATTTGAATGCGAGTGTTTATTTGTGAAAATCAATGGGAATGAATATGGCTAGTCAATCATCAGTTAATCCGGGGTATTGTATTGTTCAGCAACCCGGAACCCTGGATTTTCAGGCAAGGCTTTTATTCAACAATCCAAATAGTGATGCTGCACGTTATTTTATGCAGGTTAATAGTGATGCGCAGTGGTCAAAGCCTGGGCAGATGTTGATTCTTGATGTGCCGGGAAGTAATAATTCTTTGCAACTTAAGCAATTACAGCTTGCTAAAAAGAAAGTCAATGGTGCTCTGGCCGATCTTAACTCTGGAGAAGCGAATTTCTTTAATCAACATTTTAGTACTATAGCTGCAGTCACTAATTTTATGGATAAGTCCCTTGGTGTCGTTGCTGATGCAGGCGAAAAATATTTTAGTGAAATAGAAAAAAAACTTAAATCCATTGAGTTGGCTTACCAGAATCAGTACAGAGCACAAGGGACATTGATAAGCCAACAGTTTTTTGTTGAGCGTCAGCGCCTCTTTTCTGAGTTGGATGGTTTATTAAACAAATTGTCTCGACTGACTTTAAAGATGAAACCCTATAACGAATTGAAGCATGCATTAGGCTTGTCAAGCAGATCCATTGTACATGAATGGAGTACAGCCGGAGTCGCTTCTATTCGTGGTTATTCAACATATATCGATAATGCCTCTAAGGCCGCTCGTTTTCTTAAAGCGGGAGGGTGGCTTGCAATAGGTTTTGCAGGTGCAAATACCACTAATGAAGTTTACAATGCCTGCACCGCGGGACGAGAGCAGAGTTGCACTAAAGTTGCTGTGAAAAAATACAGCAGCTTTGGTGCAAGCCTGGCAGGGGGTATTTACGGTGGTAAATACGGAGCCATGGCAGGTGCTGGTGTATGCGTTGCGCTTGGTGTTGCGACGGGGGGCGTAGGACTGCTCGCCTGCTCCATTGTCGGGGCAGCTGCAGGTGGATACGTTGGTGGTGAGATAGCGGGCGGAGCGACTGAGTATATGATGGATAAAATATGGTGAATATAGAGAATTTACTATTATTTCTTATCGTGGTTTTATTGTTGATTGTTATAATTATGGATCTGCTCAGTTCTCGTTATTTCAAAAAACACGAGGCTGATTATAATCAGTTACTTTCAGACTATCGGCGCAAAGGATATGATCTGGATCTTGTAACCGACTATGCTTCTTTTTTTGGTTCGCTGGCTAATTATCAAAAAATAATCTGGTTCGTTCGCCTTTATAAAGGCATTAAAATGAAATTTACGCGTGAAAGGCTTGTTCAGGAAGAAGCTTATAAATATGTGCAGTCGTTGCCTGAAGAAAGAATTGGCTGGATACTAAAGTTACATCGTCGTTATAAGTTACAGGCATTAATATTCACTCTATGGCTCATTGTTGGATTATATTTTATCACCTTCATTAAATAGTTTTGATATTCAATTTCTCAAACGCCGCCGTTCTCACCCCCGAGAGCGGCAGCGTTTGAGCGCTAATCATACCAGCAGGAATACGCCATGCGATTCACGATTATTTCTACGAAACCCGGTCATCAGCCGCCGCAGAGCAGCTGTGATTTTTATGCCCCGGGCGGCACCATTGGGCGCGGTACGGATAACAATCTGGTGTTGCCGGACAATGACCGCACCATCTCGCGCCTGCAGGCCATTGTTCACGTTGACGCCAATGGTGAATGTCGCGTCACTAACCGTGGCAGCGTCACCCGCGTGGTATTAAATGATATTCCGCTGGAGCGGGGGCGTCAGGTTGAACTGCAGGATGGCGACATTCTCGGTATTGATGACTACCGTATCGAAGTGGCCGAACTTATCCACGACACGCAGCCGGTGAGCCGCATGGCCGCCAGCATGCAGCAGCAGGCGCATCCGACAGCCGCGCCAGCGCCAGCATCGCAACCGAAGCCTGCTAACCCTGCGCCACGCGGTAAAGCGGAACCAACTGCCGTGCCGTCGGAAATCTGGGATAGCCTGATGCAGGAGTTTTCCATCTCCGACAGCATCTCCAGCAACCGTGCAAAACCGCAGTCAGCGGCTTCGCAGGATCCGTTCTCTCAGCCTGCGGCGCCGGAGCGTAATGCTGAAGATCCGCTGGCGATGTTCAACGACAGCGATCCCACGCTTGAGCGTAAGAATGTCGACCCGGACACGCTATTCGGCGAAGAAACGCTGTTCAAAAAAGAGAGCATTTTCGACGACGTGACGCCTTCCACGCTGGTGCCACCTGTTGAGACTCAACCCGCCCCTAAAGAAGAGGCGGTAGATGAACTCGATCCGCTGGCGCTATTTGGTGGCAAGGCCAGCGCGCCGGCTGCACGCAATGATGACCCGCTCGGGCTGATGGGCGGGGCGCCGTTAACCCATCCGGATGACATCACTGACGAAAAGCCAGCGCCTGAGCCTGAGCAGGAGGAAGACGTCCTTGCCGGTTCCCCGCTTTTTGCCCCTGAGCCGCAGGAAACGCCGCGTGCAGAAGAGGAGCCGGTGAGACCAGATTATGCAGGTTTCACGATGCCTACGCCGCAGGCCGTTGCGCGCAGCAGCGCTCAGACCCCTAAGGGCCGACTGCGTATCGATCCGGTTAATAACGCTGCCTCCCCATCTGCTACCGCGAACACTGGAGAGAAGGGCGATGTGTTGCAGGGGGAACTGCTGCAGGCACTGCTGGAAGGGATGGGGCTGAGCGAAATGCAGCCTGTCCCGCAGTTTGACCGGGAAAATATGCGTCAGCTGGGGCAGATCCTCGGCATGTTCTCTCAGGGCACCGTGGCGCTGCTCTCCTCACGCTCTATTCTTAAACGCGGCGTAAAAGCCGATATGACCATGGTGCTGGACGATGCCAACAACCCGTTCAAGCTGTTGCCGACCGGGAAAACGGTTCTGATCCAGATGTTTGGCACCCCGATGCCGGGCTTTATGCCGCCAACGAAATCCGTGCGCGATGCGTTGATCGATCTGCAGGCGCACCAGTTGGGCATGATCTCCGGCATCCGCGCCATTATTGCCGCGATGCTGCAATCCTTTAATCCGGAACAACTGGAAGAGCAGGCGAAGCAAAACGGCATGACCTCGCGTCTGGCGCTGCCGGGCAGCCGTAAAGCCGCCCTGTGGGACTATTTTGTTCGCAGCTATGGCGAGACGGCGGGCGAGATTGAGGATGACTTCCACACCCTGTTCGGCGAAGCCTTCCTTCATGCGTATGACATGGAGGTGAATCAGTACAAAGACTCACAGAGCGGATCGGAAGACAAATGAATATCGCAACGGCTTCTCTCTCCCGCCAGGGGACGCGCGCCAGTAACCAGGATCAGACGGGAGAAACCATAGGGGAACGTTCAGCCTGCTTTGTCGTCTGTGACGGCATCGCTGGCCTGCCGGGCGGTGAGGTGGCCGCTGAACTGGCCCGCAACAGTATTATTTCCCGCTTCGATGGCGACAAACACCTTAACGCGCAGCATATCCGTGATTATGTGCAGACCGCGAATCGCACCATTCTCAGCGAACAGCAGGCCGTTCAGGATTATCGCCGGATGGGCACGACGCTGGTCAGCCTGTTTATTGACCGTGATTATGGCCTGGCCTACTGGGCGCATGCCGGAGACAGCCGTCTTTATCTGTTTCGCCGGGGATGGCTGTGGCATGTCACCACCGACCACAGCCTGGTGCAGCAGATGAAAGATGCCGGGCACCAGACCGACAACCTGAACAGTAATCTGCTCTATCTGGCGCTGGGGATTGAAAACGGTGGGCCGGAAGCGAGCTACAGCGATGTCGTGCAGGTCGAAGACGGCGATGCATTCCTGCTCTGCACCGACGGGTTCTGGCACGGCGTCAGCGAAGAGCAAATGAAGCAATCGCTGCATATGGTCAATACGCCCCAGGAATGGCTGACCTTAATGAACCAAATCATTCAAAAGAATGGCGAGCAGGAGGGGAATGCGCAGGATAACTACACCGCCCTGGCGGTATGGATGGGCAACCCTCAGGACACCACTTTGCTGCATACCCTCTCTGATGCAGCACAATTTCTTCCCTGCGGAACTGATTAGACACACAAGGAACGATATGAAACTTTGGCTATCGGGTTTGGCACTTCTGGCGGTGACCTCCACCGCGCAGGCTGAGAATTTCCGCATCGTGCAGTCTCCTGCGCAGAAGCTGGATATCTGGATCGACAACATCAAAGACAACACCCCGCAAAGCTGGTGTAAGCCGGAGGTGGCACTGCGCATCGTGGCGAACGGCAAGAAGGATGTCTCTGTGCTGGAAAACTTCGTGCCACGCCTTGGCTCACTGCTGGAACACCAGTGCAGCAAAGTGAACACGCTCAGCTGGACGCTCAACGATCCGGCGGGAACGACGCTGGCGCAAGGAACCGCCGCCAAAGCGCAGGAGTGGGCGCTGGTGGTGAAACAGCAGCAGGCGACGCCAGCCGTGACGACGACCACTGCCAGCGGCGCGTTAATGCCGCCGGATCAAAACGTTGCAACCCTTACGGTTGCCGCTGACCGGACGCCGTGGCAGGAGTTTACCCTCCAGGACGGCTGTCACCTGCGCACCTTCTGGGAAGGCGGCGCATCCGCACCTGCGCTCTTTATCCCGAATTCTGATACCACCCGCTGCGGCAATGGCAGCTGGCTCAGCGGTCACACCGTGATCTCCCAGTCCCGCAACGGCGGGCAAAAAGAGATGGCTGTGACGTACATTCATGGCTTCCCGGTCATGGGGCTGAATCAAAACGCTGACCCGGAAAACGCGCTGATCACCTCCGTCAACAAAGAGCGCATGGTGTTCAGCACCCCAAACAGCGACCAGAGCTGGATGATCCTGCCTTACGATAACGCGCTCAACGGCTGGAAAAGTAACGGCACGGTGGCAGTAGAGATTTCCCGTGAAACCGCCAGCGATGATGCAAAGCTGCAGGCGCGTATTGCGGCGGTGAAAAAAACCTGGAGCGCCTGGGTCGCACCCGGCACCTCACTGAATATCGTTCTGATTGATACCCTGCGCCCTCAGCTGCGCGATCCGGCCGTGGGCGCATGGCGCGCGGCGAATTAAGGAATGGTTATGAATACGCTCTATCAACAGCTGGCGGGTGAAACGCTCAATGACGCGCTGGCGCGTCTGGAAGCCGGGATCAAAGCCCGTCCGGCAGATGCCGACCTTCGCGCAGCGTTCGTGCAGTTTTTAACCCTCAGCGGCAACTGGACCCGGGCGCTGACCCAGCTGAAAAGCTGGCTGGCGCTGAAGCCTCAGGCGAAGCCGACCGTCACACTGCTGGAGCAGGCCATTCAGGGTGAGCTGCAGCGTGCGCAGGTGATGGCGGGCCAGGCCCGTCCGGCCATGCCTGAATCTCAGTGGCCGTGGCTGACCACGCTTGCCGCCGCGCTTAACGAAGAGAGCGAGCGCGCCCAGGCGTTGCGCCTGGAAGCCCTTGAACAGGCGCAGGCAACGGCGGGACACATCATCCTTGAAAACGAGGAGACGCAGGCGTTTGACTGGCTGATGGACGGTGATGCCCGTCTTGGTCCGGTGTGCGAAACCCTTGTTAACGGACGCTATTTCTGGCTGCCGTTTAACGCTATTGCGGAGATCCGTTTCCAGGCGCCCGCCAGCGTGACCGATCTGGTCTGGCGTCATGCGCTGGTCCGTCTTACCGACGGTACCGAGCAGGTGTGCCAGATCCCGGCGCGCTATCCTTTTGCGGCTGATGCCTCGGATGCGGTCAAACTGGGGCGCACTACCGAGTGGCATCCGCTTGATGAGAGCGGCACGCTGTATGAAGGGCTGGGTCAAAAAGCCTGGCTGAGCGAGCAAAGCGAAAGCCCGCTGCTGTCGTTAAGCCTCGTGACGTTTGCGACGGACGGAGCCGATGAGTAATCCCGCTGGCGAAGGCGATCTGCTGCGCAGCGGCTGGCAGGCCCGCAGCAAGCAGGATAAGGTGGGGGCGCGCGACAAAATGCAGCCCTCGCTGCTGGATCGCCTTACGGATAACGGCCCGGAAAAAAAGCGTGAGCCAGCCAACAGTAATCTGATCACCCACGCTGCGCTGCGTCGCAATGTCCTGCGGGATCTGCAGTGGCTGTTTAATACCATCAACCATGATGCCTCCGGCGATCTGAGCGCCTTGCCGCAGGTGAGCCGCTCGGTGATCAACTTCGGCGTCGCGCCGCTCGCAGGTAAGCGAATGTCAGATATCGAATGGCACGATATTCAGCGCAAGCTCACCGAGGCCATCATCAATTTTGAACCGCGCATTTTGCCGCAGGGATTGCAGGTGCGCTGCGTGTCGGATACCTCCTCGCTGGATCTGCACAACGTGCTCTCCATTGAGATAAAAGGGCGTTTATGGTGTGTGCCGTACCCGCTGGAGTTTCTGTTTCGCACCGATGTCGATCTGGAAAACGGCCATTTTGAACTGAAAGATGCGGGGTAATCATGGAAAGTAAACTGCTCGAATACTACAACCGTGAGCTGGCCTACCTGCGTGAAATGGGGGCCGAGTTTGCCGAGCGCTACCCAAAAGTCGCCGGACGACTGGGCATGCGCGGCATTGAAGTGGCGGACCCGTACACGGAACGCCTGATGGAAGGTTTCGCTTTTCTGACCTCCCGCGTGCAGATGAAAATGGATGCCGAGTTTCCGCGTTTCTCCCAGCGTCTGCTGGAGATGATCGCCCCGAATTACCTCGCGCCAACCCCATCAATGGCGATTGCGCAAATCGAGCCCGACAGCAGCCGGGGCGACCTGAGCAATGGCTTTATTGTGCCGCGCGGCACCATGATGGACAGCCTGGCGCTGAAAAAGACCGGCGTAACCTGCAGCTATACTACGGCGCACGAGGTTAATCTGCTGCCGCTGAAAATTGACAACGTGGAGCTGGGCGGCGTGCCTGCTGACCTGCCGCTGGCACAGCTGGGGTTAAGCCAGCGGGGAATCAACAGCGCGTTGCGGATCCGCATTGCCTGCGACGGCCCGCAAAACCTCGGCCATCTGAATTTCGACCAGCTGACGTTTTTCCTCAGCGGCCCGGACATTGAAGCGCTGAAGCTGCTGGAGCTGGTGATGGAACATCACGCCGGGATCGTCTGCCAGACGGTCAGCCCGCAACCTCAGCGACAGCTGCTGGCGTCGGATGCCTTGTGTCAGGAGGGCTTTGCCGCGGATCAGGCACTGCTCCCGGACGATCTGCGCAACTTTGACGGTTATCGTCTGCTGCAGGAGTATTTCGCGTTCCCAGCCCGTTTCCGCTTTATCAGCCTGAGCGGCCTGAGCACGCTGCTCCAGCGCTGTGAAGGCGAAAAAGCCTTCGATATCTTCATCCTGCTGGATAAATCAGATGAACAGCTGGAGCGCGTGGTGGATGCCAGCCATCTGGCGCTGCACTGCACGCCAGTCATCAACCTGTTCCCGAAGGTGGCGGCGCGTCAAAAGCTGAATGAAGGCCAGCACGAATACCATCTGGTGGTCGATAACATCCGCCCGCTGGATTATGAAATTTACGCGGTGAATAAAATCTTCGGCAGCGCGGACGGTCAGCGTGACGACCAGACGTTTCGTCCTTTCTGGAGCACCTGGAGCGGGGACGCGGGCAACTACGGGGCCTATTTTTCCCTGCGCCGGGAACAGCGCGTGCTCTCAGAGCATGCCCAGCGCTACGGCACCCGTACCGGCTATATCGGTTCAGAGGTGTTTGTTTCGCTGGTAGATGAACAGCACGCCCCGTGGCAGGAAAACCTGCGCTACATCTCTGCCGAGGTGCTCTGCACCAGCCGCGACCTGCCGCTGATGCTACAGCAGGAGCTTGGGCAGTTCATCATGGCCGACTCCATGCCGGTGAAATCGTTGACCCTGCGTAAAGGCCCGACGCCACCGCGTCCGGCGCTGGCAGAAGGGTTCAGCACCTGGCGGCTTATCAGCCAGCTGCAGATGAACTACCTCAGCCTGATGGACAGCGAGAATGAAGAGGGGGCTGCCGCGCTTCGCCAGCTGTTAGGGATGTATGCCAACCTGGCCGAAACGGCCGTGGCGCGTCAGGTGGAGGGGGTTCGCCACTGCGTGCTGGAGCCGGTTCACCGCCGCGTGCCTGAACCCGGTCCGGTCGTTTTCGCCCGCGGAATCGGCATTACCCTGACCGTAGACGAGCGGGCGTTTTCCGGTGCCAGCCCGTGGCTTTTCGGCAGCGTGCTGGAACGCCTGTTTGCCCGGCTGGTATCCATCAACAGCTTTACTGAGTTCACCCTGAAGAGTCAGCAGCGCGGTGAGATCGGCTACTGGGCACCGAGAATGGGTAAAAGGGCGCTGGTATGAGTGACGCTGCCACTGCACCGCTGCGCGTGCATCGCCTGACGAAGCTGCCGGAGACGTTCTGGCACGGGGTCCGTCAAACGCCCTGGCGCTACGATCTGTTTCAGCTGTTAAGGCGTATTGATGCCCAGGGCGGCGAGCGCTACCCGCTGGGACGCGCGCCGCTGCCGAAATTTGAACCGCTGCGCATCGGCCAGCAGCCGTCGATGAGCTTTGCGCCGTCGACGCTGGCCGAGGTTAGCCTGCGGGAAGAGAGCGGGCTGCATGAGGTGTCTATCCTCAGCTTCGGGCTGTTTGGTCCGAACGGCCCGCTGCCGGTTCACATGACCGAATATGCCCGCGAGCGTATTCATCACCATCAGGACACCAGCCTGAGCGCGTTTGTCGATCTGTTTCATCATCGTCTGACGCTGCTGTTTTACCGCGCCTGGGCGGATGCGCAGCCTGCCGTCTCCCTTGATCGCGCTGACAACAAACGCTTTGAGGGCTACCTGGCCTCGCTGATTGGCATGGGACAGCCGGGCCAGATGAATAAAGGCAGCCTGAGCGCCCATGCCCGCTTTACCCACGCCGGGCATCTGACCCGCCACAGTCGGGATCCGGAGGGGCTGGAGAAGATCCTGCGCAACTATTTTAACGCCCCGGTCAGGCTGGTAAGCAACGTGCCGCAGTGGATGCCGCTCTCCACGCGTGAGCAGGCACAGCTGGGGGAAGGTCGCCGTATGCCGCGCATGGGGGAATCCGCCTTTCTTGGCGTCGCCGTCCGCGACGTACAGCATAAGTTTCGTATTGAAATCGGCCCGCTGAGCGCTGAAGAGTACAACCGGTTTTTACCTGGCGAAGCGTGGGTCACCGAACTGCGCGACTGGGTGCGCCAGTACATTGGGGTGGAGTTTGAATGGGAAACGCGGGTGATCCTGCATGAAGACGCGGTGCAGGGTACTTCGCTCGGCAGCAATGGGCAATTAGGCTACAACACCTGGCTGGGCCTTCAGCCGCAGCCTGTCCCGCGTGGCGATCTGGTCTATCGCGCAGAGCGGTAATCCTTCCGTATACCGAATCATTGTTAATGGAAACTAACATGTCAGAAATTAGCCGTGCCGTGCTCTTCGGCAAACTGGATACGCTGTTATTTACCTCGCTGGAAAGCGCGACTGCCTTCTGCAAGCTGCGCGGTAACCCCTATGTTGAGCTGGTGCACTGGCTGCATCAACTGATGCAACAGCAGGATGGCGATTTGCAGCAGGTCATCCGCCACTTTGCCCTCGACGAACAGCAACTGACGCGCGATATCGTGGCCGCGCTGGATGCGCTGCCGCGCGGCGCGAGTTCCGTTTCCGATCTCTCCGAACATATCGACAGCGCCGTAGAGCGCGCCTGGGTCTATGGCTCGCTGAAGTTTGGCGTCAGCCGCATACGTGGCGGCCATTTGCTGATCGGCCTGCTCAAAACCTGGAACCTGGCAAACGTGCTGAAAAGCATTTCGGCGCAGTTCACCCGTCTTAACGTCGAGGTGCTGATCGAGCAGTTCGATACGGTTTGCGCCAACAGCAAAGAGACGCAGCAGGCCGCGGCCACCGTCGAGGCGCCAGCGGGTGCGGTACCGGCAGCGCAGGGTACGCTGGCTCAGTACGGCCAGGATCTCACCGCCCGCGCCCGCGAAGGGAAGATTGACCCGGTAGTCGGGCGTGATGAAGAGATCCGCCAGATGGTCGATATCCTGATGCGTCGCCGCCAGAACAACCCGCTGCTGACCGGTGAGGCCGGGGTCGGGAAAACGGCGGTGGTGGAAGGGCTGGCGCTGCGTATCGCCGATGGCGACGTGCCGGAGCCGCTGCAAAATATTCAGCTGTGGCTGCTCGATATCGGCATGCTGCAGGCTGGCGCAGGCATGAAGGGCGAGTTTGAAGCCCGTCTGCAGGCGTTGATCAACGAGGTTCAGTCCAGCGCCACGCCGATTATTCTGTTTATCGATGAGATCCACACCCTGATTGGCGCAGGCGGCCAGCAGGGGACCGGCGATGCGGCGAACCTGCTAAAGCCCGCTCTGGCGCGCGGACAGCTGCGTACCATCGGCGCCACCACCTGGGCGGAATACAAAAAGTACATCGAGAAAGATCCGGCGCTGACCCGTCGTTTCCAGACGGTGCAGGTTCACGAGCCGGACGAAACGAAAGCCATTCTGATGCTGCGCAGTACCGTATCGCCGCTGGAGACCCACCACCAGGTGCTGTTGCTCGACGAAGCGGTCAGCGCGGCGGTGAAGCTGTCGCATCGCTATATCCCGGCGCGTCAGCTGCCGGATAAAGCCGTTGCGCTGCTCGACACCGCCTGTGCCCGCGTGGCGGTCAGCCAGAGCGCGCCACCGGCGCAACTGGAAGATTGCCTGCGCCATCTTGCCGCGCTGGACGTGGAGATTGAGATAGCCGAACGCGAAGCGCGCGTTGGTGCTGGCCTTTATGAGCGCGTAACGGCGTTAATCACAGAACGTGATGCGTACGAAACCAAACGTGAAGCCCTGACCCAGCGCTGGGAAGAGGAGCGCAGTCTGGTGCAGGAGATTATCCGCCTGCGCGCCGCGCTGTTTGCCGCGGGCGAGGAGGAGTCCGCCGGGCTGCACAGCCAGCTGGCGGAACAGCAGCTGGCGCTGAAAACGTTGCAGGGCGATGAGCCGCTGCTGTTTGCGGCGGTAGATGAAAACGTGGTTGCCGCAGTGGTTTCCGACTGGACCGGGATCCCGCTGGGGCGGATGGTGAAAAACGAGATCGACGCGGTGCTGAATCTCGCCGACACGCTTAACCAGCGTGTTATCGGCCAGCGTCACGGTCTGGATCTCATTGCCCGTCGCGTGAAAACCTCGCGGGCAAAACTCGACGATCCCAACAAACCGGTGGGCGTCTTTATGCTTTGCGGCCCGTCCGGCGTCGGTAAAACGGAAACCGCGCTGGCGCTGGCGGAATCGCTGTACGGCGGCGAGCAGAACGTTATCACCATCAACATGAGTGAGTTCCAGGAAGCGCACACCGTTTCCACCTTAAAAGGTGCGCCGCCGGGCTACGTCGGGTATGGTGAAGGCGGTGTCTTAACCGAGGCCGTGCGCCGCCGTCCGTATAGCGTAGTGCTGCTGGATGAAATTGAAAAAGCGCACCCGGACGTCCACGAAATCTTCTTCCAGGTCTTTGACAAAGGCTGGATGGAGGACGGTGAGGGACGCCACATCGATTTCCGCAACACCATTATTATTCTGACGTCCAACGTTGGCACTGACCTGATCAGCGCTATGTGTGCCGATCCAGAACTCATGCCGGAACCGGACGCCTTAAGCGGCGCGCTGCGCCAGCCGCTGCTGGAGGTGTTTCCGCCTGCGCTGCTGGGCCGCCTGCTGGTGGTGCCGTATTACCCGCTCAGCGACGCGATGCTGGGGCAGATTGTTCGCCTGCAGCTCAAGCGCATTCAGCGTCGTCTGGAAGAGAATCACAATATCATTTCTGAGTTTGACGACAGCGTGGTGGAACAGATTGTTCAGCGCTGTACCGAGGTGGAGTCTGGTGGCCGCATGGTAGATGCTATTTTGACCAACACCCTGCTGCCTCAGATGAGCCAGATCTTACTTACCGCCAGCCGCAGCGACGAGCAGTACCGACGTCTGCATGTCACCTGCGAGCAGGGCGAGTTTCACTGTCAGTTTGCCGCGTAATAATCATCAAGAGAACTGTAAAAGATGACGGATAATGATAACAATCGGACTGTCCCAAACGCGCTCCCGGTCGGGTACCGCTTCAACGAGTTTGAAATCAAAGAGGTGATCGGCGGCGGCGGTTTTGGCATCGTTTATCGCGCGTGGGACCACCAGCTCGAACGCACTATCGCTATCAAAGAATTTATGCCTTCCTCGCTCGCCGTGCGCGGCGACGACATGACCCTGGTGCTGCGCAGCGAGCGCTTTGGCAAAGCGTTTTCCGCAGGCCTGAACAGCTTCATTCAGGAAGCCCGTCTGCTGGCGCGCTTTAACCACCCGAACCTGCTGCATGTCCTGCGTTTCTGGGTGCAAAACGACACGGCCTACATGGGAACGCTGTTTTACAGCGGCACCACGCTTTCGCGCCTGCGCGAAGAAAAACCGGAGCTGATCAACGAGGCCTGGATCCGCCGCACGCTGCCGATGCTGTTTGGCGCCATCAAGACCATCCACGACGAAGGCTATCTGCACCGTGATATCTCGCTGGATAACATCCAGATCAAGGATAACGGCCTGCCGGTACTGCTTGATTTCGGCTCCGCGCGCCGCACCATCGGTAACCTTTCTGACGAAACGGAAACCATGCTGCGACCGGGTTTTGCACCGATCGAGCAGTACACCGACGACAACGAAAGCGAGCAGGGACCGTGGACGGATATTTACGCCCTCGGCGCCGTGCTGCGTACCCTGATCGTGGGTTCTCCGCCGCCGGTGAGCGTGGTGCGTTCTATTCAGGATACCTGCAAGCCGCTGGTGGAAATTATGCCGCAGGGCTATTCCATCCCGCTGCTGCAGGCCATCGACCGCGCGCTGGCGCTGCACATGGAAGACCGTCCGCAGTCTATCGACGAATTCGCCGCGCTGATCGAGATGCCGGTTGCGGGCATAAACGATGTGCTGACGGCGAAAAAACCGGGCACCATGCTGGTACCGGTGGAAGAGGAAAAGCCGGCTTCAGCACTCGACTGGCGTCGTTACAAAATCCCGGGCATGGTTGCCGCAGGCGTGCTGGTGGGTGTGGTCGCCGGAGCGATGCTGTTCAGCGGTGGCAAGGATGCGCCAGAGCAGGCTGCGCAGGCACCCGCAGAGACGCGTCCGACGGAAACCGCCGCGAACGCGCCAGACGTGAAGCCAGAAACGGCGAAGGTGAGCGAGCAGGCGACGGCGCAACAAACGCCACCGCCTGTCGAGAGCCCGGTAGCACTGGTCTATATCCGCATTCTAGACGGCGAAACGCTGAAAGTGAACGGCGAGCCAAAAGCGCTGCGTCCGGCGACCAACGGCTATGCATCGCTCAAGCTGCCCGCCGGTGAGGTGAAGATTGAACTGCAGGGTAACGGGAAAACGCGCAGCCAGACGCTGGATATTGCCAAGCCGGGCACCTGGCTGGTGAATCCGTAGGAATTTAAACAGGAGATACTATGGAAGTGTACGATCTTCGAAGCCAAAGGCTTCGTCCAAAGGAATTCGAAAAGATTGTCTCTCCTGTCTATGCACGGAGCGACGTAGGGCGTGAGTTTGTTGTGGTGCGAGGCGTTTCAAATCCATTTCACAGCATTGATGGTTTAACGTTACGACATCGCTTCGAATTTAATCCTAATGCCGTTTTTGATCCCCTCTATGCGCAAAATCTTAATAAAATACAGCGGTTAATTGATTCAGGGGAGGTGGTCTTAATAGATCACCGTCAACGGACAAAAGCCCTATATCCCTTTTTCATCTCTGAGTCAGGGGAGTTGTTTTGTGTTGATGAGACGATCTACAACTCAGCTTTTGTGAATTACGTCCTCGAACGTTACCGAAATAATGTCGCTCTATTTGGAAAACCAGCCCCAACGCGTGATTCATTCGTTCCCTCTACCAATAATTACGGGCCGGGTTACTGGAAAACTGTTGAAGATGATTATCATGGCACAAAAAATGTTGTGATTATGGCGATTAATCGACTGACGAGCATGGGGGATGAGGGACGAGTATTTGGATCGGACGGTAAAGATTACATGAATACGTCGCGCGATAAAATTCAGCGCTGGACAGCGCTACCCGGAGATCTGGATGGAGAATCGCGCGTGTTTATATCTAAGAAATCGGTCATCAGACGATACGGAGAACAACGATCCATTTATCAGAAATACCTTGAGAGTGATGATGCCTGGGCAGTAAGTGGTAAATCATGGCAATGGATACCTGGAGTCAGAGAAGAGGATTATGAATTTAAAAAGTAAATTATGGTATTTCTGGGGAAGCATGGATGTACTGGCTCTTTTGCTTTATTCTGTAAACTCACTTCGTCAGGACAGGATCCCCTTGATTTCAGATTTAATCGCGTTCACAGGAACCTCAGATGTAGTTTCAGGAGGCGGTTACAACTTTATCGTAACACTCTTTTTTATATTTGATTTGCTCTTGTTACTTTCACTTTTTATTTCGGCCTGGTTGTTTTTTAAGAGAAAAGACGTTGCGATTAAATTTGCCCTTGCTCAGGAAGTTTTCCGTCTAATTTCGTTCAGATGTTCGGTTTCTTTTTTCCCACTTTTGGTAAGTGTGTTTGGTATTACAAGTGTCTGGGTAAATTTAGGATTGTTCGTTATCTCGGAACTGCTAAAAATATATTCTCTTGTTTACTTAATGGGCAAAAGAAAAAGAAATCATTCACTTTGATATATAAATGACGCTGATGCGTAGATGCGAACCTCTTTTCTAAATCGCATAAGCTAGATGGAATAAAAATTATGCTCAACCGAATTACCGTTCAGCTCCCGGTGGAGGGGCTTCTGTTCTGGAAACTGACGGGCCGCGAGGCGATGTCCGAGTCGTTCGCGCTGACGCTGACCGTGCTCGGCACGGACGCGCGCATTGACCGCAGCAAACTGCTGGGCCAGCCGGTCACGGTGAC
>NZ_JBMKIF010000012.1:0-1725 GCF_049238025.1 Enterobacter cloacae complex sp. IR5458 | reverse complement strand
GCGGGCATCGTTAACTTAAGATACAAAAGCTGTCCGGAAATGGCGGGTCAAGATCACATTCTTCCCCATGTACAAGATGTGGAATATTTGAAAAGACAAAAAAGATATCGCAAGTGATTAATGTTTTTTTTGTTTTAATGTCTGATAAGCCGTAAACATTCTAGCCCCCATTGGTTTTATTTTTACTGTTTGCATGGCGATGAATAAAAATTGAGTGGAGAATGAAAAGATGCAATGGCTTGGCTGTGTATTTTTCACTCTTATCACTTTAGCCTACATCTGGAATGGAGATGATTTGTTCAACAAAAAACAATGGTTCCTGGCCGGGGTGATGTTTGTTCTGGTGTTAGTGGCTACGGTCGTTATCGGATTTACGTTGAAATGGCTCGCTCAGTCAATGTCATTATTCTCCGTTGCAACGGCAAAACACTATTCGATTATCTTTTCTATGTCTTTTCTGTGCGTATGGGGGCTAAAAGTTACCGTTGTGCTGCTCTGCACGATCTTTTCCGGAATTATAGGGAGGCACAAAAAATACAATGCGGAAAATTATGGAAAAATATCGTCTATGACTCACGTCGTTGCGCCTGGCTTACTTATCATTGCCAAAATTGTAGTTTCCCTGGGTAGCGTCCTCATGTTTTCAGGTTTATGGCTTAAATAAGCACGACATTGACTCAAATTATCTAAATTGAACTTCAGGAAAAGTAGTCTTGTTTTGTGGCAAGGGAAGTAACTCTTACAGCTACTCATCATCACATTAACAGCGCTCCCGCTTTGCTTATCGACGATGAGTTAACTTCTGGCATTGAGATTAATCCATAGTGGAATAAAGATTATGCTCAACCGTATTACAGTCCAGCTTCCGGTCGAGGGGCTGCTCTTCTGGAAACTTTCCGGCCGGGAGGCGATGTCCGAGTCGTTCGCCCTGACGCTGACCCTGCTCGGCACGGATGCACGCATTGACCGCAGCAAATTGCTCGGCCAGCCGGTCACGGTGACCATTCCGACGCAGAACCTGCTCTCCTCCCGCTACATCAACGGCAAAGTCACGCGCGTGGCGGTCAGCGCCGTTGAGCTGACGGGCACCCGCTATGCGGTGTACCAGCTGACGGTGGAGCCGGACCTGTGGCCGATGAAGCGCGACCGTAACCTGCGTATTTTCCAGGGCCAGACGGTGCCGCAGATTGTGAAAACCCTGCTGGCTGAACATCAGGTCAACGTGGAGGATAAACTTACCGGCAGCTACCGGGTGTGGGACTACTGCGTGCAGTATCAGGAGTCGAGCCTGGACTTCATCAGCCGCCTGATGGAGCTGGAAGGGATTGCCTATCACTTCAGCCACGAGGCCGACAAGCACACCCTGGTGCTCACCGACGCCGCCACCCAGCATCAGCCGTTCAGCGGCTATGAGGTCATTCCTTACCACCAGACGCCGTCCGGCGGCAGTACGGATGAAGAGGGCATCAGCCAGTGGGCGCTGGAGGACAGCGTGACGCCGGGGATTTACAGCCTCGACGACTATGACTTCCGCAAGCCGAACGCGTGGCTGTTCCAGGCCCAGCAGAACCCGGCGTCGCCGAAGCCGGGCAGCATTGACGTCTACGACTGGCCGGGACGCTTTGTGGAGACCGGGCATGCGGAGTTTTACGCCCGCATTCGCCAGGAGCGCTGGCAGGTTGAGCACCAGCAGATTCAGGCCACCGCCACGGCGGCGGGGATTGC